>CAOKJI010000022.1 GCA_948468495.1 uncultured Dorea sp.
TATAGCAAAATGAATATGTAATAAATCATAGTAATTATTACTGTAATTGATTCTAGAACAATTAGAAATAAATGTCAAGTAAAATTAAAAATTTTTCTACCTGCGCGGTTTCCGGCAGGCGGCCCTCAACCGCACAGGTGAAAATTTTTTATGACGAAGCGCGATAAAAAACATTGTTGTGATAACGACAAATTTAACCAGAAATTCAAAAAATTAACAAATTTGTAATATGTTTTTGCAAAATCTGACAGGTGTAATTAAGGAAAAGATAAGAAAAATGCGTTAAAAATAAGGTTTTTTTGCTTGACATCCGTCATATGCACTGATATAATGACATCGTAATATTTGTAACAATTCTGTAACAATTGGCGCGAAGTAATTCAGCCGGTCCGGGAGATTTCCCGGATATACAAAAGATGAGAAGACATAGACGAATAATAGGAGGTTGTTTATGAATTCGAGTCTTAAGAAAGGATTATTTCTGGTTACTGCAATTGGAACATTTTCAGTTTCCGGGGAGAAGGCGGAGGCAGCAGACGGACTTGAAGTAACAGATAAAATAGAAGCGGCCTTCCCAGGAGTGGGAATTGAGCAGGTATTGAATGATTGCTATGAAGCAGACGCAGAGATTGCTGTGGAGGATTATCTGGTACCTACAGAAAAAGGAGAGTATTTAGATATGGCATTCACGAATGTGAGTGCAGATACATTTCTCTTTGTCAGAAGTGAACCGACAAGAGAAAGCGAATGGGTCGGAAAACTGTATCCGGGTTCCGCATCAGAGATTATCGGTCCGGTAGGGGAATGGACGAAGGTGAGGTCCGGGTCAGTAACCGGCTACGTTTTTACAGAATATATTATTACTGGTAACGAGGCCGAAGCGAAAGCCAAGGAGTATGCACAGGGCGCAGAGGCGGAGGACGTCAGAGAGATTGTCGATCATGCAGAATCCAGGGAAGAGGAGGAAGCCCGTCTCGCGGAGGAGGCAAGGATTGCTGCCGAGGAAGCGGCCAGAATTGCTGAAGAACAGGCGGCGAATACGGCGACACTGGGACAAGCCATTGTTGATTATGCATGTCAGTTTATCGGGAATCCTTATGTATGGGGCGGCACAAGCTTAACGGATGGCGCAGACTGTTCTGGATTTGTACAGTCGGTATATGCGCATTTTGGAATTGGTCTGCCAAGAACTACCTGGGATCAGGAGTATGCCGGAACAGGTATTGGTTATGGCGAAGCTCTGCCGGGCGATTTGATTCTTTATGAAGGTCATGTCGGAATCTACATGGGGGACGGTCAGATTGTGAATGCAATCAATGCTTCCAAAGGAATTGGAATTATTCCGGCAACCTGTATGAGTATTAAGACGGTTAGACGAGTAATTTAAAATATTCTGACAACAAAAATGTAAAACATTTTCCGCTATATTTCGCAAAAATATAGCGGTATTTTTTATGTAATGGATAAAAACTATTATGTCATACTCCGAAAAATCGAATCTTTATATAAAATACACAAAAATGCAAAATGATGGAATAATTTGTCGATAGGCTATGCAAAAGTTATCAACACAAGAAGACACGAAAAGAGTGGAAAATAGGCAGGTTTTTGCAAGTTATCAACATTATCAACATAAAAACATGTGATTTTGGTTGATTACTCATGGAAAACAAAAGAACAAATGTTTTGTAAACAAATAACAAAATTGGCATTTTGTCGAAAAAAATGGAAATGTATCTTGCTTTTTGAATCGTCAAATTTCGGGAAGAAAAAGCATTTAAATGTTTACACAATGGTCAAAACTGGATATAATAAAGATTACCAGCGTAGGGAGGAGGCGATAACATGGCACAGATTAATAAGGAGACGACAATTGGCGAATTATTAATGACCAGTGGAGATAAGATTGAGGATGTTGCAAAAGCTCTTATGGAGATCGGAATGCATTGTATCGGATGTCCATCTTCTCAGGGTGAATCTATTGCGGAAGCCGCTATGGTACATGGAATAGATGCGGATTTGTTAACAGAGAAGCTGAATGCAATCCTGAATGCGTAACTGGCCATTCGGCCGTTCGTATACTTTGTCGGACGATAGTCCGACAGCCCGCAAGGCATGAGTTAAGGTGTGCCTGGAAGGTATACCTTATCGGACGAAGTCCGCCTGCCCGAAGGGCCTGTGTTAAGGGGTGCTCTTAGGTATACCTTGTGAAACGGCCAGATGGTCATGATGGGATACCCGGAGGGTATACCTTGTGAAACGGCCGAATGGCCATAATGGGGTGCCCGGAGGGTATACTTAACGAACTGCTAATATTTGTTTAAGAATAAAAAGGAACTGTGAGAAAGTCTTTCCTGTGGTTCGGAAGGCAGCAACGCTGTTGTTGTATTCCGTAATACTGATGCAGGAGATAGTGACTTTTCACAGTCCTTTTTGGTTAAATTTGCGAAAGCTGTTGTACCGCGTCAGCGGACAGAACAACTTCGCAGTGCTCTTCCAGATATGCAAGGGACGCTCCGGAGGAATGTTCCAGGGAACCGTACTCAGACAACATATTGCAAATTCTGCTGAAGTCGTTAATTGTATGGTCAGACTGTGTGAGAGCCAGTACATACATGTCTGAACTGTTATCTTTATATAAGGTATTGGAACCATAGTACATGCTGCCAAGAAGCTGGGCAGCAGAAATCACGCCGTCCATAGAAGCGAATGAAAACAGCCTTAAGTCAGTTCTTTTCTGAGGTGTGTCTTCTTCTGGCGCTTGCTCCTGTGGAATGGCGGCAATACTTTCCTTGACCTTGCCAAGAAGGTTCAGAATGTCTTCTGCGCCTTCCAGCTTCAGGGAAGCAGCGTCGCGCCTGTTATCCCAGTCTCCATTTGCCGTAGGAGCAAATCTGGAAAATCTGGTATCCAGTTCTTCCGGATCTTCTACTTTTGTAATAATCAGTACAATACATTCTGCGGATGCAGGAATTGCCTCAATCATAAGAGGAATGTCCTCTGCTTCAAAGCCGCACTCGTAGGCTGCCTGCTGCATCATATCATGGAAAAGTGATTTTGCTTTTTCTGTGCCGTATGCCAGCTCGCTTAGTTTTAGCTGGCGGTCGGCCAAATCAGCCCGCGTAAGTGTACAGCGTATCTGATTGTCATTAATCTTTTCAATCTTCATATTTATCACTTCCTTTTAGACAGTATAGCATAGTAGCTTGTAAATGTTCAATAAAATAAATAAAAAACTGCTTGCGTTAACATAAGAACTGATATATAATAGCCGTACAGAAAATAGTATTCCCAGGCAGGAGTATTTTCAACATATCAGATTTTTAACATTTTAAGTTCAAATTTATTCAGATGATTTTCAACATAGCTGTTGTTTTGGGTGAATCAATATACAGCAGCTTAACAGATTCCCAGACGGATTTTAGAAAAATTACATGAATCAATGCAGACATATTTTCTGTGCCGGGTAATATATCACATGCACTTCCGGGTTTTCGTATTTTGTGTCCTGTGATTGGGGATGTCATGCATTGAAAAGGAGGAGGTCATGAAGTCGGAGACAAAGGAGTACCAGGAATTATTTAACGAACTGAACCGGTATGAGAGAAAGGGAGTATATATGGAGATGGAAGGGAATCCGGCCAGTCCGACTCAGATTGTCAGGGCGCATATGCTGAAGGAGGATTCCGGTTACATGAGGGATTATATATTAAATGATAAGGGGGATTTGAAGGAGCTGTATTTCTATCACATTAATCTGCAGGAGAAGTAAATGCCCTCCTATTTATTATGAAAAAAATTGTCGAAATATAATGACGGTCAACACTTTTATTGATATAATAGAAAAGCGATGTTGCAGAGAAGCCTGCGGCAGACCTGTAACAAGGCAATAGGAGGTAGACTATGGATCAAAGGCGGATTATGGATCAGAGGCGAAGAAGAACACGCGGAAGAAGGCAGTCGAAGCGCAGACGTAAGAGGAATCTGATGCTGAAGATTATTTTCTTTATTATATTATTAATAGGAATTGTTGCAGCGCTTTTGCTGTGGAGGCGATATGGCGGAACCAAAGAACGGGCTGATTTGGATGAATATTATGGGATTGAGAATGAGAATCAGCTTGCTGTTATCGTAGACAATCAGGTGCTGGAACCGCGGGGAAGGCTTTGGGAAGGCAAGGTATACGTAGAATACAGTATTGTACGCGATTATATCAATGAACGGTTCTACTGGGACTCGAACGAGAATATGCTGCTCTATGTTTTGCCGAATGATATCGTATCGGTAGGCGTAGGAAGCAAAGAGTATTCCGTTTCCAAGCAGAAGAATAGTGAAGACTATGTCATTTTAAAAGCAGAGGGAAGTACAGCATATATTGCCTTAGACTTTGTTAAACAGTACAGCGGTATGGATTTTGAGATTTATGACGAACCAGGCCGTATTGTGATAGGGACGGAGACCGGCGATGTGAATGTGGCGCAGGTGAAGCGGAAAACCCAGGTCCGCTATCAGGGCGGAGTAAAGAGTCCGGTACTGACAGAGGTGAAGAAGAAAGACAAGGTTCGCGTGATTGAGGACGAAGGCGACTGGAAGAAGGTTCGGACAGAGGATGGTTTTATCGGTTATATCCGTAAGAAGAATCTGAAGAATGAGTCAACGGAGAAGGTTACCAGAGACTATACAGAGCCCGAATATACGAATATTTCCAGAGATCATATTATTAATATGGCATGGTGCAACGTTACCAATTATGAAGCGAACGGCGGTATTCTGGAGCTGATTGCTCAGACAAAGGGGCTGAATACCATTTCTCCAACCTGGTTCCATGTTGCAGACACAGCGGGTAATATCGAATCAATTGCAGGTTCGGATTATGTGAATTACGCACATCAGGCTGGTATTGAAGTATGGGCGGCGATTCGTGATTTTGACGGGGGAATTAATTCTTTTGAGGAATCCTACGAGCTGCTGAGTCATACATCCAACCGGGACAATCTGATTAATCAGTTGATTGCGGCGGCGCTTTCCAGCGGAATTGACGGGATTAACGTGGATTTCGAGAAGATTTCTACGGAGTGCGGAGAGCATTATATTCAGTTTATTCGGGAGCTGTCCGTTAAGTGCAGGCAAAATGGCTTGGTATTGTCGGTGGACAACTATGTTCCGCAGGCATATAATCAGCAGTATCACAGAAAAGAACAAGGGGTATTTGCCGATTATGTTATAATTATGGGCTACGATGAGCATTATGGCGGTTCTCCTGAAGCGGGGTCTGTAGCTTCTTATGAATTTGTGGAGAATGGCATTGCCAAAACGGTGGAAGAAGTTCCGGCGAATAAGGTAATCAATGCGGTTCCGTTCTTCACAAGAGTATGGAAGGAGACGCCGAAGACGGAAGCGGAGCTTGCAGCTTCGGCCGGAACAGACGAGGCGGAATATCCTACGAATGTGGAGAGTACGGCATACAGCATGGAAGAAGCGCAATATGTGGTCTCACAGGCTGGCGCTGAGATAACCTGGGATGATAAGACAAAACAGAATTTTGCTACATGGGAAGCGGAAGGAAGCACATATAAAGTGTGGCTTGAGGATGCCAATTCCCTGCAGCCAAGGCTTCAGTTAATGAAAGATTATGGTCTTGCGGGAACCGCAGCATGGCGTCTGGGACAGGAGACGTCCGATATCTGGGATGTGATTCTCCAATATACAAATTAAATGAAAGCATAGATATTCTCCGGCAGGCATATATTTAACTGATATATATGTTGCCGGAGGATATTTTTTGCGTCAGAAAATAGAGTTAGCTGCGGCAATTTTGGTGCTCGCAGCGCTTGTCTTTATCAGTAGAACAATCAGTAAATATGTGGATAGCAGCCAGGTGAAGAACGAGAAAATGATTATTGTTCTGGATCCGGGACATGGCGGCTCCGATCCGGGGAAAATAGGGGTCAATGATGTGGAAGAGAAGACGGTGAATCTTGAGATTGCCGGAATGGTACAAAAACTTCTGAAGAAAGAAAAGATAGAAGTGGTAATGACAAGAAAAGAGGATACCATGCTTACGGGGCAGGATGGTCAGTCCACGAAGGTAGGGGATATGAAAGCCAGAGTGGCGTTGATTAATGAAACGAAGCCGGCGCTTGCGGTCAGCATCCATCAGAACAGTTATCATCAGGAGGGAGTTAAGGGAGCTCAGGTCTTTTATTACAGCCATTCAGAGGATGGGAAAAAGGCTGCTGAATTGATGCAGAAGGCTCTGCTCAGTCTGAATCCGGATAATAACCGCAAAGCGAAGGCGAACGATACCTATTATCTGCTGAAGAGGACGGAGCCTCCGACGATTATTGTAGAGTGCGGATTTTTAAGTAATTGGGAGGAAGCGGAACTTCTGAAGGATAAAGAATATCAGGAAAGTATAGCGGAAGCGATCGTGAAGGGAATCAAGGCATATATAGAAAAATAGTACGAAAAGTGGTATACTTATCTGAGAAAAACGGTGTACCAGACGTTGCTCCTTCCGGCCTAAGAACTGCGGTATAGCAGGCAAGGCGAGACAAAGATTCCAATGCACTAACTGCTAACGGAAACGAAGAAATGCGAGCGACGCTGGAAGGCAGAGATGGCGGATGGAGGTACGAAAGTGGGATTGAAAAGAGAGGATTACATTAGCTGGGATGAGTATTTTATGGGGGTTGCAATGCTGTCGGCGGCCCGGTCGAAGGACCCGAATACTCAGGTGGGATGTTGTATCGTGAGTCAGGATAACAAGATTCTGTCTATGGGGTATAACGGATTCCCGACGGGGTGTTCAGATGATCTGTTTCCATGGATTAGGGAAGATGCGGATGAATTGAAGACCAAGTATTTCTATACGGTACATAGTGAACTGAATGCGATTCTGAATTACAGGGGAGGGAGCTTAGAAGGAGCGAAGCTGTATGTGTCCTTATTCCCCTGTAATGAATGTGCGAAGGCGATTATCCAGAGCGGAATTAAAGAAGTAATTTATGACAGCAACAAGTATGACGGTACGCCGAGAGTGCAGGCATCCATGCGGATGTTTGACGCGGCGGGGGTGAATTATCACCGGTATCAGCGAACCGGAAGGCGAATAGAGATTGAACTCTAAATGGAAAATGCGTTAGTCATGAAGCTGCTCATCATGCAGGCGCCTGCGGCGCCTGCTTCTTTTACGGAGGCGATATTTGCCGGGGAAATGCCGCCGATGGCGTATACCGGAACAGGTACGCTAGCGCAAAGGTCTTTCAGGAAGGGGATTCCTCTTCCGGGAAGACCTTTTTTGCAGTCAGTGTCAAAGATATGGCCTGCTGTGACGCAGGAAGCGCCAAGCTGTACCGCAGACAGCGCGTCTTCCATCGAATGGCAGGAAGCGCCGATTATGTCAAATGCCGCCTTTTCCCCATCAGTAAGCGCGCCCAGGACAGGAAGCGGCAGATGGATGCGGCGACAGCCAAGGCGGATGGCAATTTGGTAGAAATTATGCAGGATACAGGGGGTGTCGTACCTCTGACAGATTTCCAAAACTTGTTTTGCCAGAAGGGCGTAATCCGCTTCACTTAAATCCTTCTCCCTGAGGATAATTCCTGCCGGATGGGAGGAAGCGATTTCTTCTATACGGGTCAGAAAGTCGGTGTTACATAATTTCCGGCTGGTTACACATATAATATCAAACATAGAGGTAATCATTTAGAACCGGCTGCAGGCCTTCTTCCGTTATATCCCGATACATGGTATCAAGGCTCCGGTTGTCGTCGATTTCAAACTGCTCGTCTCCCTGCGCGCCGTCTGTCTCCTTTCCTGTGTATTTGCTTTCGTGGTCGCCGATGCCGGTGGATACTCCGGCCGAAACTTTCGTTGCGGCAATTTTTATCATACCGTTGCGAAAACGGGCGCTTTCTCTGGAGGATACGGTAATTCCGACAAAAGGCAGGAAAATGCGATAAGCGCATAGAACCTGACAAAGCTGTTTTTCGTGTACGTCCAGAGGATTGATTTTATCATTATTTATAATGGGCCGAAGTCTGGGACAGGACAGGGACATCTCGGCATGCGGGTATTTGCGCTGCAGATAATACACATGCAGCGCGCTTGCAAGAGCGTCCTTTCTGAAATCAGACAGGCCCAGAAGAGCGGAAAAGGCGACGCCCCGCATACCGCCCATCAGCGCTCGTTCCTGGGCGTCGAACCGGTAAGGCCATACCCGTTTATGACCTAGAAGATGAAGAGATTCGTATTTGTCCGTATCATAAGTCTCCTGGAAAACGGTAACATAGTCGGCACCGCATTTGTGGAGATAACGGTATTCGTCCGTATTAACTGGGTAAATCTCAAGTCCGACCATGCGGAAATAGCTGCGGGCGAGCTTGCATGCTTCGCCATTGTATGCGTCGTCGCTTTTGCTCCGGCTCTCTACGGTAAGAATCAGGATTTCCTCCATTCCGCTGTCGGCAATCAATTTCATTTCATGTTCAATCTGTTCCAGAGTAAGTTTCATCCGTTTGATATGGTTATAGCAGTTAAAGCCGCAGTATACGCAGTAATTTTCGCAATAATTGGCAATGTATAAGGGCGTAAAAAGGTAAACGGTATTCCCGAAATGCCTGCTGGTTTCTAATCTGGCCCGCTGGGCCATCTGCTCCAGAAAAGGGTCGGCGGCAGGAGACAAAAGAGCCTTGAAGTCTTCAATGGTACAGGTGCGGCGTTCGAGAGCGGCTCTCACGTCTTTGGCGGAATATTTGGAATAATCATAACGATTCATCTCCGACATAACGGTGCGGCAGACGTCGGATTCAATCTGCTCCATACCGGGCAGATATTCCATGTGGTTCTTTCTTGCAGCAGGGTCTGTTTCCAGCCGGTGCTTTTTCTCAAGGGCCTGCGGGGACAGGTATTCTGAATCAATGAAAAAATGGTTATGATTCGATGCGGTTTCTGTATTTGCTGATTCTGTATATTTCATCGTAGTTCCTCCCAGATTAGAAATTCATTATTAGAAATTCATTCGTGACCGTTCAGCTTATGGCCGTACTGCTGCTTTTTGTTCTCTGAATATATCAATCCCGCAGAAATCCAATCAGTGGGTCGGATGAAGAAGCTCCGCGGGTCAGGACTCTTCCGAGACCTGCCAGATAAGCGCTTCGGCCTGCTTCGATTGCCTGACGAAAAGCGGCGGCCATCAGGGGCAGATCTCCGGCGGTGGCGAGAGCGGTATTGGCCATAACGGCGGCCGCACCCATTTCCATCGCCCTGCAAGCCTGGGAAGGACTGCCGATACCGGCGTCTACGATAATTGGAAGATCAATTTCGTCTATGAGAATCTGAATAAAATCTCCGGCAGCTAAGCCTCTGTTGGAGCCGATGGGAGCCGCAAGCGGCATGACCGCGGCCGCGCCCGCATTGACAAGGTCTCTTGCAACATTCAAATCCGGATACATATAGGGCATTACGATGAAATCTTCTCTGGCAAGAATCTCGGTTGCGCGGATGGTCTCCTGATTATCAGGGAAGAGATATTTGAAATCCCGCATAATCTCGATTTTGATAAAATCTCCGCAGCCAAGTTCTCTGGCAAGTCTTGCAATGCGTACGGCTTCCTCGGCAGTTCTTGCGCCGCTGGTATTCGGGAGCAGGGTAACGCCCTCCGGAATGAAGTCCAGAATATTCTCCTGCTCTCTGGTATTGGCGCGGCGAACGGCGAGGGTGATAATCTCTGCGCCCGCGTCTTTTACGGCGGCTTCAATCAGTTTCAGAGAATATTTACCAGAACCGAGAATAAAGCGGGATTGAAATTCATGGCCGCCAATATTGAGTATATCATTATGCATAGTCGTTCTCCTTTTTTGTTAAATAGTTATCAGGCTTCAAATTCGTTAGCCAGGATGCGCAGCGCCATCAGCGCCTGGTGGGATGCGCAGAGCGCGACCCGCGGAGCCATGAGCCCGGGGCAGTCCTTAACGTCGCTGGATTGGTCGCCGCACAGATAAAAATGGCTGGTAATCCGGCGGGTCTGAATGGTGTTGGCGCTGCCAAGGCCTGCCATGCCGGAGGCGGCAATAAGGTACTTATCCGGCAGCAGTTCTAATACTGCGTTGGTGAGCATGGACTTTGCTTCTGGCTGATCGAAGGCTTCGCAGATAATGTCGGCAGAGGATAGAAGCCTTCTGACGTCATCTTCATCTATGATGCGGGTAGTGTGTGTCTCAAGTTCTATGTATGGAGAGATTTCCAGCAGGTTTTGGGAAAGCGCCTGCGTCTTATCGAGCCCTATCTGGGACGCTTTGTATTGCTGACGGTGAAGATTCGAGACGTCCACCTGGTCGAAGTCAATAAGAATCAGTTTCCCGACGCCTGCCCGGGCAAGGGAAACAGCAATATTCGAGCCCAGCCCCCCAAGGCCGCAGACGGCGATAACCGCCGCTGAAAAACGGGCGTGCAAAGCTTCGCCATGATGCATCTTTAAAGCCTGATTAAATTCTCTTTTAGAAGGAATCATCTTAACCGCCTCCCACAAAGCTGACGACTTCTAGCGTATCGCCGTTAGCAAGAATCGTTACTTCATATTGCGCTTTTGGTACAATTAAGCCGTTTCGTTCTACGGCGATTCTGGCGCAATCATATCCGGCTGTGTCCAGATAATCGGCCAGGGATGTTCCGGCAATCGCTAAGGATGTCCCGTTGATTTTTACCATAGTGTTCCTCCCGATAATACAAAACGGGAGATGCCTGAACTGGCATCTCCCATCTGCTATACGATTCCCGCTATAAATATCATATCGGTATTCCCTACGTTGGCATTATCCAAATCAGGTCAGCGGTCGAAGGGCGACACCTTCCTCTCAGCCTGTCTCACAAGCTCCCGTCTCATTTTCTTCTGTATCTTAATTCTATATTCATTTTTGCCAAAAGTCAACACTTGGATTAGGAGTTTGAGGATGTAACCTGAACATAAAAGAGAGACTGAATGAATATATGTATAAAAAGGACAAAGAGGAGTGAAAGGATATGTCGGAAGAGAGACCGGGGATTATTGTAAACTTTTTGGTTCGAGCGGTTATAGGGATGGCTTTAATTTTCTTTGTAAATGAATTTCTTTCTTCTCGTGGAATAAATACAGCCGTTGGGTTAAATGCTGTAACTTTTTTGACAACCGGAACCCTTGGTATTCCTGGGGTTGCGTTACTTTACGGAATTGTTTTCTATCGGATTTTGTGAAAAGTATACAAAGTTTACATAGTTTTAAAAAATGTATGGACATTTGTACGATGTGATAATATAATACATCGTACAAGTTTCCATAACTTGTGTCTGATAAGTTGAATCTAGTTGAAAATCTGAGTATGTTTCGTAATTCAGATCATATCGGTCGCGAATTCAAAACAGAAAAACTGAAAATCAGTACGGTAGAAGAAAGGG
>CAOKJI010000023.1 GCA_948468495.1 uncultured Dorea sp.
TATTGTGCTTCAGAAACAGATTATTGGCGGCGTAGTTGCCGGAGCGGTGAAGTAGTTCATATTCACATATTAGCAGGCGGACGCGGAGTGAATTAGGAAGGCATCTGACCGGTTCCGGAACCGGTCAGATGCCTTCTTGCATCATAAAAATTTTAGAGTGGGATTTTGACAGCGGGATAGAGCAGATATATAATAGAAGAATAAAATTAGTTTTTGTAAGAAGAGGATTTGACAGAATATGGTTAGAGATGTATTGCATTTGAGGGCGCCGGGGAACTGGATGAATGACCCGAATGGTTTTATCTATTTTCGGGGAAAATATCATTTGTTTTATCAATATTTTCCATATGGACCTATGTGGGGGACCATGCACTGGGGGCATGCGGTGAGCGAAGACCTGGTGCACTGGGAGCATGGGGATATCGCCTTATTTCCCACGAAGGGATATGACAGGAACGGTGTTTTCTCGGGAAGCGCGCTGGAGAAGGACGGAAAGTTGTATCTTTATTATTCGGCGGTGCGGTATCTGGAAGAAGATGCGGAGAATATTCATCATGCGCCTCATGACCGGTATGAGACGAGCCAGGCGGTACTGGTGTCGGAGGATGGAGTGAAGTTTGATAACTGGAAGGAAAAAAGTCAGATTATTCCAGTGTGCCGGAATGAGGAGACCGCGAATGCAGTACATACCAGAGATCCGAAGGTATGGAAAGAGAATGGAAGATATTATATGGTTCTTGGCAGTACCTATCGGGAGCAGGTAGGGCGGGCTGTTTTTTACCGGAGTGAAAATGGCGTGGATTGGGAGTATGCGAATCAACTCCGGGATGGGCAGTTCGGGAGGATTTTGGAGTGTCCGGATGTCTTTCAGATTGGAGAAGATTATATCTTTCTGGGGTCGCCGATGTATGTGTCGGAAGACGAGCCTGGGTATCAGCATCATGCAGTGTGCGCAAGGGCGGATTTTGACGAAAAAACTTGCGGATTAACTCTGTTGTCAGCGTGCAGGTACGTGGATTATGGGCTGGATCTCTATGCGGTGCAGACGAATGTGGACGAGAAGGGCAGACGGGTGATGTTTGCGTGGATGCGTATGCCGGAGGAAGTGAAGGCGACGGATAGAAAGCCCTGGATTGGCATGATGTGTCAGCCAAGAGTTATCGAGCTAAAAGGCGGACATATTCATTTTTGTGTACATCCGAATGTGGAGAAATTTTTTGGGAAAGAAATGGCGGAAAAGAGTACTATGCCGGGGACGCCATGCCGCATCAGGACTGTTCTTGAGAAGGGAGAGAGCCTTAATGTGGGAGGTTACCGTATCTGGGAAGAAGATGACCGGATATGGACTGACAGGAGCAGAGTGTATGCAGGGATAAGAGGCTATAAATTGGTAAGTTCGACGCCAGGACTTGCGGGAAGATATGAACTGGATATCTTTGTATCTCCAAATCTGATTGAAGTCTTTGTGAATGAGGGACAGTATGTAATCAGCAGCGTCGTGTATGGATTGGGTGATGAACTGGCGGGGAAAATAGACAAGATATATAGACCTGCAGAAAACATAATTGCAACAGAGAATGAAGTGTGATAGGATTAAATCAAAGGAAAGGCAGGTGGTTGAAGTGGAGAAAGAAAACCGGGAATATAAGGACAGTATCTTTGTAGATCTCTTTTATAAGGATGTGACAGCGAAGAAGAATCTGCTAAGTTTATATAATGCCTTGCACGATACAGATTATCAGGATGAGGAGATCATTCATAAGGTGAAGATAGAGGATGTTCTGTATAAGAATTTCAAGAATGATATATCCGTTGAAGTGAATGGACAGGTGCTTGTATTTGGCGAACATCAGAGTACGGTGAATCCGAATATGCCGCTGCGATGCCTGCTGTATGTGGGAAGAGCTTATGAGCAGTTAGTGGATAAGAAGGCGAGATACAAAACAACGCTGGTTAAGGTGCCGACACCGGAATTTTATACTTTCTACAACGGAGAACAGGAACAGCCATTAGAGCAGGAGTTATCCCTGACAGACGCATTTATAAATCCTGCTAAAGAAAATTCAGTGGAATTAAAAGTGAAAGTAATCAATATTAATTCGGATAAATCACATGAGCTGTTGAGTAAATGCGGCATATTAAGGGAATATAGTCAGTTTATAGATACAGTTAGAAAGTATTCGCATGAAGAAGGGGCAATTAAAAAGGCAATTAAAGAATGTATTGAACATGGAATATTGGCGGAGTATCTGGAGCGTAAGGGAAGCGAGGTGACGAATATGCTGATTGCAGAGTATAGTTATGAAGAGGATATTCAGGTAAAGCAGCAGGAAGCCAGACAGCAGGGGATACGGGAAGGGATACTGGAAGGAAGACGAGAAGGAAGACAAGAAGGAAGACGAGAAGGAAGACGAGAAGGAAGACAGGAAGGAATCTTTTTAACAGGAAGGATTTTTCAGATTATTAAGAAAAATCCGGGTTTGACGAATGGGCAGATAGCAAAGGAAGTTGGATGTAGTGTGGAGGAAGTGGAAAATACAAGGAAGATGTTTGCTATATAATTGCATACCGAAAATGAGATATATTAAAGTATACTAATGATACAAAATGGGAATCTGTTAAGAAAAGGGCTGCCGGGAGGCGGCTCTTTTCTTAATTATATAGGAAACATCCTGTATAATAAGAAAACTTCCGGAAGGATGCGCAGAGTATACCCCAGCGAAGAAGATGATTTATAAAATCCCCTAAAGCTATTTACTTTAAGAGCCAGAAAAAACGAAAAATTTTAATAAGAGTTATCGTTATTAACTAAATTATACCATTTATTAAAGAATTGTCAATGCGACTATATAATATATCGGCAATAGAAATAGCTTGATAAGCAGATAATGGAAAAATTTGGTAATAAAATATATATTTGTGGTCATAAAAAGGGTAGAGTGGGACAGTAAAAGAATCTTATAAAGAGAACAATTATTATATGTTTATCATTTTAGAAAAATTTTGTTTAGGGGTCAAAATAGGGGTCGAAATTTGTCGAAATCCATTAAAAGCGGGCATTGTACCGCTTTTTCTTAAATTAAATAGATTTAAGAGATAAAGCAATGCCTGAAAAATATATGGAAAAGGACCGGATAATAATGAAAAATTTATCAATCAGCTAATCAGAATGAAATAACAGAGTTCTCCAGAAAGGACGTGATGCGGATGACGGAGGAATGCGGATATATGGACTCTCCGAATGGAATTGTTTTATGCATTGACAGGAATGGCGAAGGCAGGACAGAAGGCCGTCTGTATCATGGATATCAGGAGCAGGGAATCTCTTTTACAGGATACGAGAAGATTATCCGGGTTGCAGAAGAGCTATTTAACGCTTTGGGATTTCCTTTTATGGGAACGAATGACAGAGATATATATGGCAATACGCATTATTACCGAAAAAAGGAAAGGATGACGAGAGTTTTGAGAGATGATGAACTGTTAAGGCAGCATGGACATCTGGGGACCTTTGCGATTCGCGTTCAGCACAGACAGCATAGCAGCTGGCAGGGCAAGGTAACGTATTTGGAGGAAAATCGGAGCGTGCATTTTCGCTCATTATTGGAACTGATAAAAATTATTGATGGAGCGCTTGACGATGCAGAACAGAAAACGGAAGCAGAAAATAGCGACGGGTTAGAGCAGGTGTGATATGGCAGATAAGGAATTACGCAGATTAAAGAGAAGGGAACTGTTGAAGATGCTTCTTGTACAGTGTAAGGAGACGGAGCGGCTGCAGAGAGAGTCGGATGAAGCGAATGCAGCGCTTGCGGAGCTTACGGAACGGTATGAGAGACTGATTGGAAAGTTGAATGTGAAGGATGAACGTCTGAATCAGAAGGATGCACAGATTGCAGCCCTTAAGGGAACGATAGATGAGATGAAGCTGAACAGAGTCATAGAATTAGAAGAAGCTGGTTCTATTGCTGAGGCGGCGCTTAAGCTGAACAGAATCTTCGAGGTAGCCCAGCAGGCAGCGGACCAGTATCTGATGAATATAAGAAGACTTGGCGAACATACATCCCGAATGTCTGTCGTTCCAGAATTGCCGGAGGAGAAGCAGGTCCCATTTGAATCCGGATGGCGGGCAGGAATCCGGAGGAAAGCGACGGTTTCCCGTTCCAGATACGCGTCATTCGGAGGCGGTCAGCCTGAGACAGACGTTGGACAGAGATACGGCGCAGCATCCAGAGATGAAGCCGGTTATATCAGAACGGCGGCATCGGGTGAGACTCATGGATAAGGAAAAAGAAAAGGGTCAGCCGGAACTTGGCGAGATTCCGTCTATAGAGAATCTGCAGGTGGAGCTGGCAAGAGTGGAATCGGGAAGGAATTTTCGGAAGGCACTTTTGAATATTGCGGGAGTCCTGATTGTAGTAGCAGCTCTGGCGGCGCTGGCGGTAACAAGGATATTTGTGCTGATAAAGGTAAACGGCTCTAGTATGGCCCCGACTTTTGAGGCGGATGAGGTGATATTTCTTCATCAGACAGAGGAAATAGAAGCGGGAGACATTATCGGATTCTATTATGGGGGAAATATATTTCTGAAGCGGGTCATAGGGACGTCGGGAGATAAGATAGAGATTGATAAAAAAGGCAGTGTGTATGTCAATGACGAATTGCTGGAAGAACCTTATCTGGAAAAATACAGCTTAGGGAAATGTGAAATTGATTTTCCTTATCAGGTGCCGGACGGAATGTATTTTGTGTTGGGGGACAATAGAGCGGTATCTCTTGACAGCCGTATTAAGTCGATTGGATGTGTACAGAGCGAGCAGATTGTAGGGAAAGCAGTCGTCAGGGTGTGGCCATTTACAAGAATGGGACGCGATTTCGGGGCACATGCTGATTCAAAATAGGAACTAGAAATTATGCATTAAGAAGGTGAGAAGATGCAGGAACTTGTGAGAGAATATTTAAATGAGTTAGGGAAAAAGCAGAAGAAACACAGAAGGTTCAGGATTGTTACGGCGGTATTTGCAGTCATGGTAGTGGCCGGCGTTATCTGGGGACTGTCGAGGGCCGGAATTGCTACGACGGGAGAACCGAAATGCGGAAAGGAAGACCATCAACATACAGACGAATGCTATAGTGACGCTTTGAACTGCGGACAGGAAGAGGGCGGCGGCCACCAGCATACGGAGGCGTGCTGGCAGGAAGAATCCGTATTGGTTTGCGGACAGGAAGAAAGTGAAGAGCATCAGCATACAGAAGAATGCTATCAGCCGGAATCCGTATTAGTCTGCGGACAGGAAGAATCAGAAGGTCATACGCATGGAGAGGAATGTTATACAAAACAGCTTTCCTGCGGAAAAGAAGAACATCAGCATGAGGAAGAATGTTATATCGACAAGTCTGCAGATGTAGAAGAAGAATCCCAGTGGACTGCGCAGTATGAGGACGTGGAGTGGAAAGAGACCTGGGGCGAAGACCTGGTAATTGCGGCGCAGCTACAGCTTGACTATAAAGAAAGTATTGAGAATTATACGGTAGCAGAGGACGGAAGCCACAAAGGTTATACCCGCTATGGTCAGTTTGCAGGAGATCCGTATACAGACTGGGATGCGTCCTTTGTAAACTTCTGTATGTACTATGCAGGACTTGCATCTTCCGAAATGTTCCCGGAGGAAATGAATACAGCCGACTGGTATAACAAATTCGTAGAAGCTGACGGAGGAAATAAAATCGTTTACCTCACAGCGGATAAAGATTATGAGCCGGAAGCCGGGGACATTGTTTTCTTTGAGAAAGAAAATGAAGAGACAGAAACGCAGATGGGAATTGTTTCTTCTTATAATAAAGAGAATCAGGAGTTAAAGGTTATCGAAGGAAACAGCGATAATCAGGTTAAGGAAAATACATACGATGTGAATGACGAACACATTTCCGAGTATCTGAAGATAACAGATATGGAGGAAGAGTATAAGGGGCTGGATGAAGAGCCGGAGGAAGCAACGGACGGAAACGAAGGAGAAGAAGGAACGGAAACGGATGCGAATGACGCGGAATCCGACGGGGATAATGAAGGAACCGGAGAAAATAACAAGGATGAACTGACGGAAGGGAACGAGAAGACCGACGGGGAAGAGGTAAATGAGGAAGTTCCGGAGGAGGCAACGGTTGAACTGACTACGGAGGTAGACGGAACCGTCATCACCTTAAGCGGACCGGAGAGTTCCTTTGAGAAAGATAAGAATTATAGCATTCAGGCGGAGAAGATAGAAGACGAAGAGACAATTGCGACGATTGAAGAAGCAATTGACAAAGAAGTAGAGAAACAGGAAAAGCAGGTAAAAAATTATCAGGCGTTTGATATTAAGCTTCTGGTGGATGGAGAAGAAGTGCAGCCGTTAGGACCGGTTGCAGTGAAGTTCTCTGGACGAGAGGTTGAGAAGTCTGTAAAAGATGAAGACACAGAAGTAAACGTTATCCATGTGGATGAAAATACAGGCGAGACAACAGATATGGAAGCAACGGCTACTGATGAAAAAGAGGTGGTAATAGAGACAGAGCATTTTTCAGTGTATGTATATGTAGAATTTGGAGGAATAGAGGGCATAGATATTAATATACAACATTGGGGAGAAAGCATTACAACAATTAATAGTGAATTTGTTGGAGACAATAAAGGGGTAGAGGAAGAGGCTTTTGATGTTGAAGCAGAGCATCCCGAGGTTGTAACAAAGACAAATAACTGGAAATTATACTCTACGGATGAAGGTTTTCATATGCCGAATGAAACATATATGAAGATATCCGATTTGAGTAAGGTGAATAATGCCAACAATAAAGAGGGGGTAAGTCCAGGCTATGAAATAAGCAAAATATGGGTCAGCCGTGACGGAGAAACTATTAAATATGGAGAAGATGCGGAACAGTGGGCCGAAGGCACGTACGATGAGTATTTGGCGAGCGATATAAAAGACAGTGAAAGAATAGAACTTGGACAGATACTTAGAGGAGAGAAAACGGAAACACTTAAAAATGGTTCGGTTGTTCGTTTTTGGTATACACCAATAAGTGGCGAAGTCAAAGAAGATGTTACTTTTTATGATTATGATATAAGTGATGGAGTAAGTAATGGAAAGTTATTGTCCGATAGAAAAGGTATTAATTCAGATGCTAATTATGCAAATAATGATAAGCCACGATTAGGAGTGGGTCAAGTATCGACGGGAAATTCAAGTTCATGGGTAACAGAAAGTCTTTCGGTGGATGGTAAAGAATGGAAGCTGAATGCAGGAAATACGAATGGAGCTTTTACAGGACTTGTAGATGGGGTGCTGCAGAATGGGCAGCTGGCTTTTAACAACAAGATTAATGTGCCTGATAATTTGTTTTCACATAATCCTGCGGGCGGTTCATACCAATATAATGATTATAAACTGGGATTTACGAAAAATGGTGATACCTACACGTTATCGAACGTTTATCATGGAGAGAATCTGACAAGTGGTGCGGTAAATCTGACAAAATTTAAGAAAAGAGACAATTGGAATAAAACAAAATATGTCTTTACTAATGAGTTTTGGCCTTTGGATGATGTTGAACACTATGATAAACAGATGAGACCCAATGCTCCAAAAGATCCACTCATGGGAGGGACTAATCAATATAGTTTTTATCGGCCCGATAAGAAAGAAAATGCTAATACACCGGGGAATGACTTCACAGACGCTGGAACGCATAATGGAAATCATAACTGGTATTTCGGTATGACTTATACTGTTGATTTTGAGGTGGGAGATTACACAGGTCCGATGGAGTACTATTTCCGTGGTGATGATGATTTCTGGCTATTTCTTGATGGAGAACTTGTTGTTGATTTGGGAGGAATCCATACAGCAATTGGAACGACTTTTGATTTAAAGACTTATATGGAGGAGGAAGTTGCTAATCCAAAGAAGCCAGAAAAGAATGAGGCGTGGATGAAAGGAAATCATACTCTGAAAGTCTTTTATATGGAGCGTGGTGCTACTGGTTCTACCTGTTATATGCAGTTTACTTTGCCAAAGGCCGAAATAGAACCAGTTCCAGAACCATCTACAACTACTTATACAGTTGAAAAGCAGTGGGAAGATAATGAGAATGGATTCCGTCCACAGGATATTGAGATTTCTTTATACAAGAAGAAAGGGACCGGAGAAGGTGTAAAGGTAAGAACAATAACATTACCATTGAAGAATGAAGATGGCAGATATGTAGATCAGCAAGGGAATGTGGTTGAGGAACCAGTATGGAGTTATACATGGGATGATCTGCCCGAATTGGATGGGAAGACGGGGGAGACGATAGAATATTATGCAGAAGAGGAATACATCGCTCCTGAAAATAAGGATAATCCAATGCTTGGATATACGTATAATAAGGTCGTCAGCCAGGATGGTACGTATATAACATTAACCAATACGATAGCGGATAAGAAGGTCAGGGTTCGTAAGGAATGGAAGGATGATGATAAGGAATTAGAAAACAGGCCGGATCAAGTAGTCTTTATACTATATGCAAATGGAACAGAGTATAAAGATCATAATGGAAACCGCAAAACAGTTACATTGTCTGCAGCAAATAATTGGGAGGGCGAATTTGACCATGTTCCTGAGTACTATTATAAGAAAAATGAAGTAAGCGGCACTGGAACATGGGAGAAGGTAGAATATTCTGTTGTAGAAGAGACTACGAAAAGCAACGGAGGATTTTCTGTCGATAATAGCGGCGGTGATGGAATAACCGGCGGAGTAATTGAAGGCGAGGCGGAAGAGGACGTATTAGAAACTGAAGAAGGCGAATCTGAGAATACCGATGAAGATGTTTTTGGATTTGCTGATGCTGGAAATGATGAAGAGTCTATGGCTGGAATCGCTATGAATCGCACTTCTGGTTCTGATAGAGATGAATTTGTCGGCAAGAATGACGCTAAATATGAGATAACCATTGAGGAAATTACAACAGATGCGGATAAGGCAGCGAATTACATTGCATGCTTTAAGGCGACAAATACTCTGGTTACAAAAAACGTTTGTATAGAGAAAGTTTCAAAATCTGATTCTACGGCTTTGCTTCGGGGCGCAGTCTTTAATCTGTATGATAAAGGCGAATATGATGCAAATAGAGAGGAAGCTAAAGTAAAAGGAACCTATACAACGGGAGAAAATGGTCGTATTGATATTAGGGGACTAAGATTTGGAGAATATTATCTATTGGAAATCCAAGCACCGAGCGGATTTGCAATATTGGAAAAACCAATATTTCTCACTGTTGCAAGAGATGGAGTAACTGTTGACTTTCAGATTGATAAATGGGAGTATGGCGGCCATGTGACGCTCAAAGGTGGCAAATATTATATTGAGATTCCAAATGAGGTTATGTACGAACTCCCATCCACTGGCGGTCCCGGAATTTACTTGTATATGTTCGGTGGTCTGCTGTTAATGACAACAGCAACACTGATAACATATAGAAAAAAACGTAGGGGGGTGCTGAGAAGTTAAAATATAAAACTAACTTTTTGGCGGTCCTCGCACCGCCTGAACATGGGCACATAGCTTGCGCTGGAAACAGCAGTGCAAAAAAGAACGTGTAACTTTTAGGTAAAGCAAAATTAGAAAAGGAGAAAAAGATGAAGAAATTTAAAAAGTTATTTGCAGTGATTTTATCATTGGCAATGACACTGGGGATGTCACTGACGGCATTCGCGGCATCACACAGCAGTAGCGATAGGGTTGATGTAAAAATTACAGGTATAAATAATGGAGCAACGGTAACATTGTATCAGATTGCAGAAGGTGTCTATGGTAAAGATGGAGCATCTGGCTTTATTGAGTATAAGTGGGTGGATAAGACAAAATTTGCTGATGTTAATTCACCAACAGCAGATGAGATTAATGCAATTGTTCAGGGAATTAATCAAAAAACTATTTCAGCAAAACAAGTAAACCAGTATACAATGCAGCCTGCAGATGGAGGCGAATATGTTTATAATGCAGCAGCGGGAGCATATATTGCAATTATTTCGGGTTCAGAGGATGATGATTCCGTTTATAATCCAATTCTGTTAACTGCAACATATGGAGATGAGAATGCAAAAGATAAAGGAACTTTGACTGGAGGAAATATAAATGCATACAGTAATTATATTGGAACTTCAGCAGTAGCAAAGAAATCCGATCCGACATTTGACAAAACAATAACTGGAGCGACAGAGGATACCGCAACGGATGGCAAAAAAATAGCGACGGGATCTGTAGGTCAGGTATTAACTTATACTCTTAATATGGTAGTTCCAAGCTATCCGTCAAATGCAACAAACAAGACATTTTTTGTATCAGATACAATGGTTACAGGATTAACTTTTGATTATAGTACACTGATGGTTTCAATTGAAGGACAGCAGGTTACTAAAGAGGGAAATAACTTTATGCTTAACGGCAAGGTTATTGCAGAGGCGGCAGCAACGCCAGTTAATGCAGAAGTTCCTACTGGTTTCAATATTAACTTTGATTATAATAATTTAATCTCTAATCCTGCAACGGGTGCAATTTATACACCAACAGTTACTTATGATGCAGTGATTAACTCAACAGCAGTAGTTGGCGTTGACGGGAACCCTAATGATGCCAAATTGTATTATGCAAAACAGCCTAATAATGGTCAGACTTGGGATAATCCGGAGGATAAGCCAGATAAGGCTGAGGGTGTTGATACAAAAGAGGATCGAGAGATTGTTTACACATATCAGTTAGCATTCAAGAAAACTGGCGAGGGTGCCGATGCTGAGAAACTTGCAGGAGCTATATTCGGAATTTATACAGATTCAGACTGTAAGGAAAGTTCTTTGATAGATACTGTAACTACTGATGAGAATGGTTATGCTGTATCAACAAGAGTTGGAGCAGGAACATATTATGTAAAAGAACTTTGGGCGCCAAATGGTTACTCCTTGAATGATAAAACTTATGTTGTTAAAGCAGAGTGGAGGACAGCAACAACAACAGTAACAGGTACAGTAACAAACAGAGAGTATACTACTGAGATAACGGAAGCCGCGCAAGATGCGGATAATGGAGTTGAGCCTAAACAGGTTGGATGGATTAAGAACGGTATATTCTATGAAATGTCAGATTTCACATCTGCAACAGATGAAGTTCGTCCGGCATATATTAAATCCACATCGACGAGCAGTACAACATCCGTTACAGATATTAAGGCAAATGGTTCGGGTACTGTAACTGAACTCAAAGAGTTTGTGAATGGCGCTGCAAGCGGGGATGCATTAGCAGCAATTCCG
>CAOKJI010000024.1 GCA_948468495.1 uncultured Dorea sp.
CCCACAAATTGTGGAATACATCTGTCAGAAAGCAATTTTCAAACACGCTCTAGTATTCATGGCCTGGGAGGCCACTCATAGTAACAAATAATATTCTCCCTTCCTGATTGTGAAATAAAATGATTGCAAAATATGAGAAATCATGTATAATGGATGTATATTTCAAATGAGTCAGTTCCGGCTGTTATTCCCAATGTGATAGATGATATGGCGAATTGAAGAAAAGAAAGGAATTATTTTAATGATGAGAGAAAAGTACGAGTCTCTGCCGTTAGCTACGTTAAAAGAGTTGGCTAAGGCAAGGGAGATTTCTGGTGTTTCAGGAATGAAAAAAGCGGAGCTTATTGAGCGCATGCTGGAAGAGGATGTTCGTGACAAGGAGCGCTCGGCTAATACAGGTGATAAAGAAAAGCAGGAGATCCATGATATTGATAAGCTTGACAGCGGCGTTACGGCGAATGGAATATTAGAGGTTATGGCGGATGGATTTGGATTTATTCGCTGTGAGAATTATTTGCCGGGGGAGAATGATATCTATGTGTCGCCGTCCCAGATTCGCAGATTTAATTTGAAGACCGGGGATATCTTAGAGGGGAATACGAGGATTAAGACCCAGCAGGAGAAGTTTTCCGCGCTTTTGTATCTGACGAAGGTGAACGGCATTCATCCGGGAATTGCATGCAGGAGGCCGAATTTCGAGGATTTGATTCCGATTTTCCCCAATGAACGGCTTTCTTTGGAGTGCGGAAAGACAAGCACCGCTATGAGAATTATGGATTTGATGTCTCCGATTGGAAAAGGGCAGAGAGGTATGATTGTGTCGCCTCCGAAGGCAGGTAAGACAACCCTGCTTAAGCAGGTTGCATTATCGGTGAGACGTAACAATCCGGAGATACATCTTCTGATTCTTCTGATTGACGAGCGTCCAGAGGAAGTTACAGATATTAAGGAAGCGATTGAGGGAAAGAATGTGGAGGTTATTTATTCTACCTTTGACGAACTTCCGGAACATCATAAGCGGGTATCTGAGATGGTAATCGAGCGGGCGAAGCGGCTTGTGGAACATGGCAAGGACGTTATGATTCTTCTGGACAGTATCACGAGGCTTGCAAGGGCCTACAACTTAACGGTATCGCCTTCCGGAAGAACCTTATCCGGCGGTCTTGACCCAGCTGCTCTTCACATGCCGAAGCGTTTCTTTGGAGCCGCGAGGAATATGCGGGGAGGCGGAAGTCTGACGATTCTGGCCACTGCTCTGGTGGATACGGGCAGCAGGATGGACGATGTGGTCTATGAGGAATTTAAGGGAACCGGTAATATGGAGCTTGTTTTAGACAGGAAGCTTTCTGAGAAGCGGATGTTCCCGGCGATTGATATTCAGAAATCCGGAACCAGAAGAGAAGATCTTCTGCTAACGAAGGAAGAACAGGAAGCGGTTGATTCTATGAGGCGGGCGCTCAATGGAATGCGGGCGGAAGAAGCGGTAGAGAATATTCTGAATATGTTTTCGCGGACCAAAAATAATCAAGAGCTAATTCAAATGGTAAAAAAGACAAAATTCATCTAGACACAGATAGGATTTTGTGATACAATTACAACGCTGTTTATGAAACGAAATAATAAAGCGCGCAGCGTGACGATAATAAAGAAGAGGTGAATTGAAATGAAAGAAGGAATACATCCAGCATATCATCAGGCAACTGTAACCTGTAACTGTGGGAATACATTTGTGACGGGTTCTACAAGTGAGGATATCCACGTGGAAATCTGTTCCAAGTGCCATCCG
This sequence comes from uncultured Dorea sp., assembly GCA_948468495.1. The sequence continues at coordinate 1,787 of CAOKJI010000024.1, forward strand.
TTCTACACTGGTCAGCAGAAGGCTGCACAGGCTCGCGGACGTGTAGATAAGTTCAACAAGAAATACGGATTGGATAAATAAATCAGCAGGTGCAGGGTTGAGGTTTCTGAAATCTCAACCCTTTCTGTTGTGTTGGAGTAAACGATATGAAATCTTCAAATATTGGCGGTCAGGCCGTAATGGAAGGTATCATGATGAAGAACAAAGACGATTATGCCGTTGCTGTAAGAAAAAGTAACGGAGAAATTGTCGTGAAGAAGGATACCTGCCGCAGCATTGTGGGAAATTGTACGGCGTTGACGAAGATACCATTTATCAGGGGAATTTTTAATTTTATAGATTCAATGGCGCTGGGAATGAAGACGCTTATGTATTCCGCTTCATTTTTTGAGGAAGAGGAGACGAATGAAAAGGAGCCGGTTACAGAGGAAGAGGCGGCGAAGAATGAGAAGAAAGAGGAGCTGTTAATGACCGGTACGGTGATTGTATCGGTGGTTATGGCTGTTGGTATTTTTATGGTGCTTCCCTATCTTTTATCCAGCCTTTTGAAAAGCGTGGTTCCTTCCTATAATATAAGGACGGTAATCGAAGGATTTGTAAGGATTGGAATTTTTATTGCATACATTCTCCTGATATCCAGGATGGAGGATATCAGAAGATTATTCCAGTATCATGGGGCGGAGCATAAGTGTATTAATTGTATTGAGCATGGCCTTCCGCTAAATGTGGAGAATGTGCGGATAAGTTCCAGGCAGCATAAGCGCTGCGGGACCAGCTTTCTGTTCTTTGTACTGCTTATCAGCATTTGTCTTCTGATGATTGTCCGGGCGGAATCGCCGTTTTTGCGGGTGGTGATTCGGATTGCTCTGCTTCCGGTAATCGCGGGGATTTCCTATGAGATTCTAAAGCTGGCTGGACGCAGTGAGAATCCGATTGTTAATCTGCTTAGTAAGCCGGGACTTGCGATTCAGAAGCTTACAACGAAGGAGCCGGACGACAGTATGATTGAGGTTGCGATACAGGCGGTGGAAGAGGTCTTTGACTGGCGGGAATTTGAAGAGGAGAATTTTGGGCTGCAGTTGGCGCAGGAGGATTCGACCGCTGCAGGGATGGCAGGACGTGATTCACAGAATGAATAGGGCAGTACGATGTTTAACTCCCAAGGCGGTCGTCCCATGTTAAGGCATGCGTGTCTGATTTGTTGAACGAGGGGATAGAGGGGCTGAGAGTATGAACCTGAGAGAAGCCAGGAGAATTGGAGAAGAAGCTTTTCGTGAAGCGGGAATTGCCGATGGATTTACGGATGCGAGACTTCTGACGGAATGGGTAACAGGAATTACCATGGCGGAATATGCGATGAATCCTGTTCAGCCTTTGACGGCAGAGCAGGAGAGACGTTATTTGGATTTGGTTGAAAAGAGAAGGAGGCATATTCCTCTGCAGCATCTTACCGGGGAGCAGGAATTTATGGGCCTTGTATTTCGGGTGAGCCCGGATGTTCTGATTCCCAGACAGGATACGGAGCTTTTGGCGGAAGAGGCGCTGAGAGCATTGAGACCGGGAATGGATGTACTGGATTTGTGCACTGGTTCTGGATGCATTATTATCAGTCTGGAGCGGATTGGAAAGATACGGCGTGTCGCGGATGAGAGGAATACCTTTACCGGAGGTGATATTTCCAGAGCGGCGCTTCGGGTTGCGGAGGCGAATAGACTCCGGCATCAGGCAGGCGTGGATTTTGTGGAAAGTGATTTGTTTGAGGGACTGGATGGAAGATATGATATGATTGTATCGAATCCGCCTTATATACGGACAGATGTGATAGCAGAGCTGGAGGAGGAAGTCAGATGTTATGATCCGATTTTAGCGTTGGACGGCAGAAAAGACGGTTTATACTTTTATAGGAGAATTATAAATGAGGCAGAAGGATTTTTGAAGAATGGCGGACTGCTTCTTCTGGAGATTGGATATGATCAGAGGAAGGCAGTGACAGAATTGATGGAAAGTCAGGGATTTCAGGAAGTTCATGTGTTGAAAGATCTGACGGGGCTTGACCGGGTAGTAACGGGAAGGTATGATAGTTATTAGATTTTTGTGATTTCGTAATTGATGGATAGCATATAATTGTATTTGATGCTTTTTGTTTAGGGTGAGATGGCAGAAACCGGACAAAAAGCATGTCAAAAGAAAGCAGGAGGAAAAAGAGATGTTTGACAAATTAGAGGATTTGCTCATTCGTTTTGAAGAGATTTTGAGCGAGCTGCAGGAGCCGGATGTGGTGAATGACCAGAACCGTTTCCGCAAGCTTATGAAGGAACAGAATGACCTGACTCCGATTGTCGAGGCATATAAAGAGTATAAGACTTGTAAGCAGGCGATTGAGGACAGTCTGGTTATGCTGGAAGAAGAGTCGGACGAGGAGATGCGGGAACTGGCGAAGGAAGAGCTGAACGATTCCAAGGCCAGAGTAGAAGAGTTAGAGCAGGAACTTAAGATTCTGCTTCTGCCAAAGGATCCCAATGATGATAAGAATGTTATGGTAGAGATTCGCGCCGGCGCCGGCGGTGATGAGGCGGCGCTTTTTGCGGCGGAGATTTACAGGATGCTGGTACATTACGCGGAAGGAAGACGCTGGAAAACAGAGATGATTTCTCTGAATGAGAATGGAATCGGCGGATTTAAGGAATGTGTGTTTATGATTAACGGCCAGGGCGCGTATTCCCGGCTAAAATACGAGAGCGGGGTACACCGGGTGCAGCGCGTGCCGGAGACGGAGAGCGGCGGACGGATTCATACCTCTACGGTTACGGTTGCGATTATGCCGGAAGCGGAGGAAGTGGACGTTGTGATTGACGAGAAGGATATTCGTATTGACGTGATGCGTGCATCGGGAAACGGCGGACAGTGCGTTAATACTACAGATTCGGCGGTGCGTCTGACTCACTATCCTACAGGGATTGTGATTTACAGCCAGACAGAGAAGTCCCAGCTGCAGAACAAGGAGAAGGCGTTTCGGCTGCTCCGTTCCAAGCTCTATGAGATTGAGCTTGAGAAGAAGCAGTCGGAAGAGGCGGCGGCAAGGAGAAGCCAGATTGGGACGGGAGACCGTTCAGAGAAGATTCGTACCTATAATTTCCCTCAGGGCCGGGTGACAGATCACAGGATTAAGCTGACCCTTCACAAATTGGATGGTATTCTTGGGGGAGATTTAGACGAGATTATTGACAGCTTAATTGCTGCGGACCAGGCTGCAAAGCTTGCGAATATGAATGAAGAGTAAATGGTGTGATAAATGAACCTTCTTCCGGGCATACTTTTCCATAGTATGTGCGGAGTAGGTTCTTTGTGCTGTTATTATATACCTCTAAGGGCACCCCTTAACACAGGCCCTTCGGGCAGGCGGACTTCGTCCGATAAGGTATACCATATCAGGCATTAGAAAGCCAAAGGAGTATCATTGAGATGAGTTTTAGGAAAAGAATCCGGTCAGCAGTTCTGATGGTAATCATGCTCTGCTCACTGAGCGTTGAATCTGTGGTGGCTGGAGAGACCAGCGGAAAAGAGGATAAAGTAACGATTCTGTTTACCCATGACATCCATTCCAGACTGGACGAGTATAAGGTTCAGGATACGGGGGATGACGGAGAGGAAGAGACGGCGTATGCAGGAGGATTTGCCAGGCTGAAAACGATAATGGACGAGAGACGGACAGAGAATCCGGCAACCTTTGTATTTGATGCGGGGGATTTTTCTATGGGAACTCTGTATCAGACGATTTATGAAACTCAGGCTGCGGAGCTTACTATGTTAGGAAGACTTGGAGTGGACGCTGTCACTTTTGGAAATCATGAGTTTGATTATCGGGCGGAAGGTGTGTCGAATATGTTTCACAGTGCGATTCGGAATGCCAGGGAGGATGAGACTCTTAGTCTTCCGCAGTTCGTGATTGCCAATATTGACTGGGAGAAGAATCATTCCGAAGATAACCAGATGATTCAGCGAGCTCTGGAGGATTACGGCAGCAGAGAATATGCAGTGATTGAGCGGGAGGGGATTCGGATTGGCGTTTACGGTGTGGTAGGCGAAGATGCAGAAATCTGCGCGCCGGAGAGCGGCATTGATTTTGATGATATAGTGGAAGCGTCGAAACAGGTTGTGGCCGAGTTAAAGAAAGAGGATGTGGACATGATTGTCTGTCTGTCCCACAGCGGTACCAGCGAAGAGGAAGAAGCGTCGGAAGATGAAATTCTGGCGAAGGAAGTGCCGGAGATTGACGTAATTATCAGCGGACATACCCATACGACGCTGGAAGAACCGATTATTCAGGGAAATACGGTGATTGCCTCGGCGGGCTCTTATGGAAGGAACTTAGGGGAGCTGGATTTGGTCTCAGACAAAGAGGGACGCTGGAAGCCGGCGAAATACCGGCTGAATCCGACGGACGAGTCAGTCGAACAGGACGAAGAGACAGAGAAGTATTTGAGCGAATATAGAAGCGTGATTGATGAAGAATATCTGTCGCATTTTGGTTATACGATGGAGCAGGTTCTGGCGGAAAATGAAATATCATTTACACAGATTGATTTTTTCGGAGACGTGCTGAGAGAAGATACGCTGGGAAGCCTGATAGCCGATTCCTATGTCCATGCAGTGAAGGAGGCAGAAGGAGATTCTTATATTCCGGTGGATTTGGCGGTGGTTGCTTCCGGAGTAGTGCGTGATTCCTTTCAGAAGGGAGAGATTACGGTATCGGACGCTTTTAACGTAAGCGCGCTGGGAATCGGTCCGGACCGGATTACCGGATATCCGCTGGTGAGCGTATATCTGACCGGGAAGGAGCTTAAGACAGTGGCGGAGATTGACGCTTCGATTTCACCGATTATGACCTATGCGCAAATTTATCCCAGCGGAATGAGCTGGACCTTTAATCCCAACCGGCTGATTCTAAATCGGGTGACAAAGGCCGGAATGACAGGCGATACTGTGGGGGTAGAGAATGCGTTTATTCAGGATAATCTAACGGAGATTGAAGATGAGAAGTTGTACCGGGTGGTGTCCGGCCTGTACTGCGCGCAGATGCTTGGCGCGGTGGAGGACAAGTCCAAAGGGATTCTGAAACTTACGCCGAAGAACGCAGAGGGAGAAGTGATTACGAATTTTGAAGATTATATTATTCGTGACCAGGAAGGCTTTGAGCTGAAGGAGTGGTATGCTCTTGCCGGATATTTGGAGTCATTTACGAAAAACGGGAATGGCGTATCGGAAATCCCGGTACGTTACGGCGAAGAAGAAGGACGAAAAGTTGTACAGGACAGTACCAGTCTTGCAGAATTGTTCAGGAGTCCCAACAAGTTTGCCATAATGGTCTATGGAATCGTCCTGTTTCTTTTCATACTGCTTACAGCGATTTTCATATGTGTAATAAGAAGATTTAGGAAGAGAAAATTGGAGAATCATAGTAAGGAATATAAGATAAAAGAAGGTAAATCATGATGGAGATTACATTTAAGAAAACAGAGCTTGAGGATAAGGATTTAATCAGTCATTTTTTTGCCCATCACACAAGCAGAAGCTGTGAGAGAACATTTACGAACGTGTATCTGTGGGCGCGGTTTTATGATGTGTCGTTTGCTGTGGTGGAGGATACCCTTGTATTTAAAAGTGAGAATGAAGAGGGGTGTTCTTTTGCTTATCCGGCCGGGGAACCGGAACAGGTCCGGCGTGCGATTGCGGTATTGATGGAATATAGCAGAGAGCGGGGCGTGCCTTTTCGCATGTATAATGTGACGCCGGACAACTTCGCCTGGCTGGAACAGTGGTATCCGGGCAGATTTGATATTGAATACAATGAAGATTTGGCGGATTATGTCTATGAATCCGAGAAGCTGGCCACGCTCTCCGGCAAGAAGCTTCACAGTAAGAGGAACCATATCAATAAGTTCAAGGCGGTATACGAGGGCAGATGGAGTTATGAGCCGATTACAAAGGATAATTTGGAGGAGTGCTTCCAGATGGCATTGAAATGGCGCAATGAGAATGGATGTGAGGATGATGAAGAGAAGAATGCGGAAATCTGCGTGACTTTAAATTCCCTTCGGCTGTTTGAAGAATTAGAGCTTGTGGGCGGGGTGCTGAAGGTAGACGGAGAGATTGCTGCATTTACCATTGGGGAACCGATTTGCGAGGATACTTTTGTGGTGCATATCGAGAAGGCGTTTGCAGATATTGACGGCGCCTATACTATGATTAACCAGCAGTTTGTGCAGCATGCCTGTATGGATTACAAGTATGTGAACCGGGAAGAAGACACCGGAGCAGAGGGGCTCCGCAAGGCGAAGCGCTCCTATCGACCTGTTTTTATGGTGGACAAAGGTGTGGTAACGGAGAAGCAGGCGCAGACGCAAAGTATTAGGCTGCGAGCCTGATATAGAACGCGTAATTGCGGATGAATGAAGGGTGTACCGGGAAGAGAAGAAGTCTTTTGACAGCAGGGAGGAAGAATTATGATAGCGGAAAAGATGAAAGGAATGGTGGCAAACAGTTCAGCCATTCGCGCGATGTTTGAGGAAGGAAACCGTCTGGCAGGAATCTATGGGGCGGAGAACGTTTATGATTTTAGTCTGGGGAATCCGAATGTGGCGGCTCCAGAAGCAGTGAAGCAAGCAATTTTAGAGCTCCTCGAAGAAGAGGACCCAGTGACATTACATGGCTATACCAACAGCAACAGCGGATATGCCGACGTGAGGGAAGCGGTTGCAGATTCTTTAAATGAGAGGTTTGGAACCTCCTTTGCGGGGAGAAATATTGTGATGACGGTAGGGGCAGCAGGAGGACTGAATGTGATTCTGAAGACTCTTTTGAATCCTGGGGATGAGGTGATTGCATTTGCCCCTTATTTTGGGGAATATCGTTCTTATACCAATAATTATGACGGGGTTCTGGTGGAGATTTCACCAAATACAGTAGATTTTCAGCCTAAGCTGGATGAATTTGAGAAGAAGATTACGGCAAAGACAAAGGCGGTGATTGTCAATACGCCCAATAATCCTACCGGCGTGGTATATTCGGAGGAGACCATTCAGAAACTGGCCGCAATCATGGAGGCGAAACAGAAGGAATACGGTACAGAGATTTATCTGATTTCCGACGAGCCTTACCGGGAACTGGTCTATGACGGAGCAGAGGTTCCTTATCTTACAAAGTACTATGCCAACACAATTGTCGGCTATTCTTACAGCAAATCACTGTCGCTTCCGGGAGAGCGGATTGGATATCTGGTGATTCCAGATGAGGTGACAGACAGTGAGACTGTGTTGTCTGCGGCAAATGTGGCGAACAGGATTCTGGGATTTGTGAATGCGCCGACCCTGCAGCAGAAGATTATTAAGAAGTGTCTGAAGGAAAAGACAGATATCTCTTACTACAACCGGAACCGGGAAGCGCTGTATCAGGGACTTGCAGACTGTGGATTTGAGTGTATTAAGCCGGAAGGAGCATTCTATCTCTTTGTGAAATCTCCGGTAGCAGACGAGAAGGAATTCTGTGCGGCAGGAAAGAGGTATCATATCCTGATGGTGCCGGGAAGCTCTTTCGCCTGTCCGGGCTATGTGCGGCTGGCATACTGTGTATCCTATGAGACAATTGTAAATTCGCTGCCGAAGTTTGCGGAGCTTGCAAAGGAGTATTTTTCATGATGAAAGCATATGAGAAGAATATACGCAGAGTAGAGCCGTATGTGCCGGGCGAGCAGCCCCAGCATAAGGTAATTAAGCTGAATACCAATGAGAATCCCTATCCGCCGGCGCCGGGAGTAAAGAAGGCGCTGGAGGCAATGGACGCGGACCGTCTCCGTCTTTATCCGGACCCGGAAGCGTCTGTACTTACGGAAGCGCTTGCGAAGTATTACGGAGTGGAAAAGAATCAGGTATTTGTAGGAGTAGGTTCGGACGACGTACTATCCATGTGTTTTCTTACATTTTTTAATTCGGAGAAACCGGTATTGTTCCCGGATATTACATACTCGTTCTATAAGGTATGGGCAGAATTGTATCGGATTCCCTATGAATGTCAGGAGTTGGATGAGAATTTCCACATTGTAAAAGAAGATTATTATAAAGAAAACGGCGGAGTAATCTTCCCGAATCCGAATGCTCCTACAGGCATTTATGAGGAGCTCCGGTTTGTAGAAGATATCCTGCTTCATAATCAGGATGTAATCGTAATTGTGGACGAGGCATATATTGATTTTGCGGGAGATTCCGCGCTGGAGCTGATTGATAAATATGAGAATCTGATTGTAGTGCAGACATTCTCTAAGGCGCGTTCTATGGCGGGGATGCGGATTGGATATGCGATTGCGAATCCGAAGCTGATAAGATATCTGAATGATGTGAAGTATTCTTTTAATTCCTACACGATGAATCAGACTTCTCTTGTCTGCGGCGCTGCTTCTGTGAAGGAGGAAGAGTATTTCCGGCAGACAGTTAAGAAGATTGTTGACACCAGAGAGTGGGCGAAGGAACAGTTTGAGAAACTGGGATTCCACTGCTTAGATTCCGGCGCTAATTTTCTCTTTGTGACGCATCCGCAGCAGGATGCGAAAGAATTATTTGAAGCGCTGAAAGAGGCCGGGATTTATGTGCGGTACTGGGGAAGCAGACGGATAGAGCAGTATCTGCGGGTAACTGTTGGAACCAGGGAAGAGATGGAGATATTATTTCGATTTCTTAGAAAGAAAATAAGTGATTAAGAAAGGGAAAAAGTATGACAGAGACACTTGTGCAGGGGGTAATTGACGCTCTTAGCGGAAGCTTCGGAAAGGAAGCGATTGTTTTTATTATATCTATGATTCCGATTCTGGAACTCAGGGGGGCGCTATTGGTTGCGGGGCCAATCTTAGGAGTGCCGGTTGCGAAAGCGATTCCCTTGTGTGTAATTGGCAATATTATTCCGGTGCCGTTTATTTTACTTTTAATTACGCCGATTTTCAAATGGCTGAAGGGTACGAAGACTTTCAAACCTATGGTGACGAAACTGGAGAATAAAGCCATGAGTAAGAGCGATCAGATAGAGAAATACGAGTTCTGGGGGTTGGTATTATTTGTAGGGATTCCGCTTCCGGGTACGGGAGCATGGACCGGTTCGCTGATTGCGGCGCTTCTTGGAATCAAATTCAAGAAAGCATTTCCGGCGGTGGTCATTGGAATCTGCATGGCTACTATCATTATGTGGTTTATTTCTTATGTACTTTTAGGCGGCGTACAAGTATTAGGATAAATTAGGATAAGGCGATGAAAATGAGACAGGAAACAGTAGATTTGACAAAAGGGTCTGTGGCGAAGGGAATCGTAGGTTTTACGATCCCTTTAATTCTTGGACAATTTCTGCAGCAGTTATATAATATGGCGGATGCATGGGTAATCGGGAATTTTGCAGACAATGCGGCCTTTGCTGCAGTCAGTTCTTCCGGAAGTCTTGTGTTTTTGATTGTGGGTTTTTTTAATGGAATTGCAGTTGGCGGAGGCGTGGTGATTTCCC
>CAOKJI010000025.1 GCA_948468495.1 uncultured Dorea sp.
TCTGGGGTAAAGTGGGGCTGCATATTGCTGGAATGAATTTTCAAACACGCTCTAGCCCTCTAGAGCGCATTCCATAAAGACATGATTCAGGAGTGAGGGGCGGTTTTTAGAGCGTGTTTTCCTTAATGCGGCTCTTTTGCAATTCATTTTCTGGATAAAGGATTGAAAAAAATGGTCAAAAAAATAAAAAACAAGCATTTTTTTTAAAATGGATAGCGGAAGAGATAGTACCGGATTGCTAAGATAAATCTGTAAACTACAGGGAAAGACAGGAAAGGCGTGATACGGATGACAAAAGGCGGTAATTATATAGGAACGCCGAATGGAATTGTTCTGTGCGTCATGGGGACTGGAAGCGGGACAATCGAAGGTCTTCTGTATCATGGATACAGGGAGGAAGGGATTCCTTTTCGGGGATATGAAGATATTATCAGAATAGCGGAAGACCTTTTCAATGCATTGGGATTTCCATTTATGGGGACTGGCGACAGAGATATACATGGACGTATACATAGCTGTCAGAAAAAGGAAGGGATGGCAAGAGTCATGAAGGACGATGAGTTATTACAAAAGCATGGCGATATAGGGACCTTTGTCATTCGGGTCCAGCACAGGCAGCATAGCAGCTGGCAAGGCAGGGTTACCTATCTGGAAGAAGATAAAAGCGTGTATTTCCGCTCTGCATTGGAATTGATTAAGATTATAGACGGTACGCTTGACGAAGCAGAGAAGGGAATCGGAACAGAGAGTGGGAATGAATAGAGAAGGTGCGATATGGCAAGTAAAGAATTACGAAAATTGAAGAGAAGGGAATTGCTTAAGATGCTTCTAGTGCAGTGTCAGGAGACAGAGAGGCTGCAGCAGGAGCTATTGGAGATAAGAGGAGAACATGAGGCAATGTCGGAGAGCTATGAACGGCTGAAGATTAAGCTGAATGTAAAAGACGAGCGCCTGAACCGGAAGGACGTGCAGATCAAAGAGCTTCAGAATGAAATGGAAAGAATGAGGGTATCCAGAGAGATAGAGCTGGAGGACGCAGGATCTATTGCGGAAGCGGCCCTGCGGCTGAACGGAGTGTTTGAGGCGGCCCAGAGGGCTGCGGAGCAGTATTTGATGAATGTGAGGAATGTGGCTGAGAAGTCTCTGACGACTCAGGAATTGGAAAAAATAGAGGAGAGTCTGGAAGCGGAAAAGAGGATTCCTATAGAGACGGGGTGGAGAGCCGGAATCCGAAGGAGAAGCAGTTCTTTCGGGGTCAGAACAGGTTCCGGCTATGGGAATAGGGATAAGACAGTAGCAGGCGGAGATGATGGCCGCAGGGTACTGGCCGCAGTTTCGGGTGAGACTCATGGATAAGGAGAAGCAGGAGCTTCCGGAGATTCCGTCCATAGAGCTTCTGAAGGAAGAGCTGGCAAGGGAAGAATCCCGGTACGGATTCCGAAGGACGCTGCTTAGCGCGGCCGGAGTTCTGGTGGTAGCGGCCGCAGTAGCGGCGCTTCTGGCGACCCGGATGTTTGTACTGATTCAGATTAACGGAAACAGTATGGAGCCGACGCTTAAGGAAGGGGAAATCGTATTCTTACGCCAGACCAAAGAGATTGAGACCGGAGATGTGATTGGATTTTATTTTGGAGGAAGGATACTTCTGAAACGCGTGATTGGGAACGCGGGAGATTATATAGATATTGATAAAGAAGGCAATGTATCTGTCAATGGCACGAAGATTGACGAACCATATCTGGCAGAGAAGAGCCAGGGGAAATGCGAACTGGAATTTCCCTATCAAGTACCAAAGGGGATGGTTTTCGTGCTGGGGGATAACAGAGCAATCTCTATCGACAGCCGGATTAAGGCAATCGGATGTGTGCAGGAAGATCAGATAGTTGGAAAGGCAGCATTCAGGGCGTGGCCGGTGCCGCGCATGGGAATTATGCACTAGGAAGGTGAGAAGATGCAGGAACTTGTGAGAGAATATTTAAACGAGTTAGGAAGAAAGCAAAGGAAACGCAGACGGGTAACCGCCATTGTCGCGGCATTCGTAATGATTGTGGCGGGCGGCGTTATCTGGAGCCTGGTTCAGTCGGGTATTGCAATGACCGGCGAAGCAAAGTGCGGAATAGAGGAGCACACACATGGAGAAGAGTGCTATACGGACGCGCTGGTATGCGGACAGGAAGAAAGCGAAGGGCATATCCATACAGAAACATGTTACCAGGCTGAACAGACATTGATATGCGGTCAGGAAGAATCGGAAGAGCATACGCATGATGATTCCTGCTATCAGACGGAAAATGTGCTGGTGTGCGGACAGGAAGAGGGCGAAGGGCACGTACATACGGACGCTTGCCATGAGAACCAGCTTACCTGCGGTAAGGAAGAACACATTCATACAGATTCCTGCTTCATTGATTCAGATGCAGATGTGGAAGAGGCTTCCCAGTGGGATGCGCAGTATGAAGGATTCCAGTGGAAAGAGGCCTGGGGCGAGGATTTGGCTGCGGCGGCCGCTAACCAGATTGGATATCAGGAAAGTACCAAGAACTATACGATTGCCGATGACGGAAGCCACAAAGGCTATTCCCGTTACGGACAGTTTGCAGGCGACGCATATGCAGACTGGGACGCAGCATTTGTAAACTTCTGCATCCACTATGCTGGACTGGAAGAATCGCAGATGTTCCCGGGTGAGACGGAGACCGGAAAGTGGTATGAGAAGTTTGTAACGGTAAATGAAGGAAATAATAAAATTTACTTGTCAACACCGGATGGCTACGAGCCGGAGACGGGAGATATCATTTTCTTAAAGAAGGAAAATGAAGAGACTGAGACACAGATGGGAATCGTTTCTTCCTATGATAAGGAGAAGAATCAGATTAAGGTTATCGAAGGCAACAGCGGCAACGAAGTCAGGGAAAATGAATATGCCTTGGACGATTCGCACATTTCAGAATATCTGATGGTAACTGAGATGGAGAAGGCGTATAAAGGAACCCCGGATGACGGCGGGGAAAATGCCGGAGACGCAGAACCGGCTGACGGCACAGAGAAAAAAGCCGACGGAACAGAAACGACAGATAAGGCAAATGAGGCTGACAGCGAGACGGAGCCGGCAGACGAGTCTGCGAATGAGACGGAGGATACAAAAGAGAAGCAGGAAGAAGCAGAGAATAAGAACTGGGCATATGAAGAGAGCTATGACGCTGGTCAGGTTGTCATTCATGTGAAAGCGGAAGAGGGCGTAGTACCGGAAGGCGCTGAGTTGTCTGTTACACCGATTGAGAAGAAGGAAGTAACGGATGATATGTCCAGGAGGGAAGCAAAGGAAGCGGAAGAGATTAACGCTCAGTATGAGCTGACAGAGAAGAAACTTCAGGAGGAGAGCGAGAAGAAGGAAGAGTCGTTACAGGGATTCCTGGCATATGATATCTGCTTTGTAGTGGACGGTGAAGAAGTAGAACCGAGCGGCGACGTGAAGGTGACGATGGACTTCAAGGAAGCTGTGAAGCCAGAAGGAGTGTCGGAGAATGCGACGGTTGTGGTAAATCATCTGAAAGAAGATGTGGATGCGGAAGACGGGGTTGTGGTAGAGGACTTGACGGAGAAAGAAGATACTACAATTGCTACGTCAGAAGCGGATGCTTCGGTGGAAAAGGTGGAACTGGTAGCGGACGGTTTTTCAACATTTGTAATTACTTGGATATATGGAGATGGAGATTGGGAGAAGGCGTATGTAACAATACAGACGGAGTATGTTAATTCTGATGGAAATCCTCTGGTAAATGAAGATGGAAGTAGCTATGAAGGAAATTTAAACATTACGATTAATAAAGATAGTGTTGTTGATTTGAGAGAAGCAGTTCCTAGTCTGATTACAATCGGAGATGAATATTATGGACGCGTTGAAATTAGAATGGTTAATTCAAATACGAAGGAGAAGCATAGTGTTGTAAGTGTTAGAACCGAAGGGCGAGAATATGGGGATGTTAAACCTATATTTTGTGATTCGGCTGGAAATGAGTATTCTTGCGAGGTAATGGATATTTGGCAGGGGAACATTAAATTGCAACTGGTATATGACGGCTCTGGTGGTATAGAAATAGTGGATGATATTGTCCAAAGTGGCAATATAAAAGTGGAAGGTGGAGATTCAGTAGTAAATCAGCCTTCGTATGAAGGAAAGTCGTTTGGTTACGTATGGTATAAACAAATTAATAATGCTTCGTATGAAAGAGTTCAGACAATTATATACGAAAATCAGATGACAAATATTAGTGATGGTGGTAAAACGCTGAATGTTGCGTTAGATCAGGGAGCATTAAATAGTGAACGGCAATCTGTAAGATATAAAGTTGCACTGGAAATATACGATGATGATGGTAATGTAATTCACTCCGTTGAATCGGATCCGTTTTCTGTTACGTATTATGGCGAAGTGCAGAATGGAGGATTTGAACGACCAGTATTAGTACCAGATCCTCAGAACTTTCGTTGGATACCCGAAGAGGATGTGGATGGCTGGCGTACTACAGCTTCTAATCATGAAATTGAAATTGTATGTCCTACACAAGGGAATAATTATGTCTATGAGAAGTATGGAGAAAGTGTAATACCTGCTGCAGAAGGCAATCAATTTGCAGAAATAAACGGTCATGAATATCATGGTGCGTTATATCAAGATGTGCTTACAATCAAGGGTATTCCGTTAAAGTATTATTTTTCTCATAGAGCACGTGCAAATGCTGGCGTAGTCCTTGGTACAAATAAAATATATGTAGTTATAATGCCTACAAGGGTTGCAGAAGCAGGCGTTGTTGGAGGAGACGGCTCAGTAATAGATACAAGAGATGAAATTCTAAAAGTAGTGGAGAATCCAGGGTCATATGAGGGAACATATGTGCATGAGTATACAACACAGACAGAGTGGATAGATTATCAGGACGATTATACTCCTACGGACAGTTTAACTAGATTTTTCTTCGTCAGTGCAGAAGCTAAAGACCCAACACAAGGGAATTTTCTGGATAATGTCTGGTTTGGTCAGGATATACCAGTGCCTAGTTCAAATACGTTTAATTTAAGAATTGAGAAAACTGTTACGAATTTAGATTATGAAACACTTTCCAAATTAAGAAGCGGATTAAGCTTTAATATTGAAGTGAAGGATTCTAATGGGAAATTTGTTACGGCTCCGGAAGATACTAATAGAGAATTGCTGGCGGGAAAGGCTGTTACCTTAAATGCAGCTAAAATGAGCTGGCGTCCAAATTCCGATGGGACTTACACAGGTTATTATGATTACACAAATAACTATATAACTGGGACATATAAGATTTCTGTAGCTGAAAATGGGAAAGAGTTAGAAGGTTATACAGTAACAGCTACAAGTACAAATAAGGTAACCAGTCTTGGGGGAGAAGCGGCAGAAAATAGTGGAAGTACCAATATAAGTGTGAGCAGTAAACAAGCGGTGGAGGTTGAATTTAACAATACGTACACAGTTGATGAGACTGAGCCGGATGAAGTGAAAGATATTATTTTTACAAAAATCTGGGATGATTTTGAAGATGAATATAAGAAACGGCCAGAAACATTACAGGTAAAGCTGGTTGGCAGTATAAATGGTGTAGAACTTACACCTGAACAATTAGAAGAACTGAAGATAAATGAAAATTCGTTAACGAAAACAGTTACTGCTGATTCAGGTTGGAGCTGTACATGGGAGAATATCCCAGTAACTTATGGCAGGGACAAAACTCTTATTAACTGGTCGGTAGAGGAAATGCTTACAAATGATGTTGCGGCTTCATATACACAAAAACAAGAGTTAAATGAACCGGGAGAATCTGCTTCATTATTAAGTAACGAGGATTCTGATACAGAGAGTAAAGAGAGTGAAAGTATTTCCATTACGAATGTTCTGGACGACAACAATTTAAGGAATTGGAGGATGGTGAAACATAGTTCAGGCAGCCGCGAGAAAACATTGGAAGGCGCAGAGTTTGAATTAAGGAAAAATTCAGAATCAATTCTAGAAGGAAAAGGAGAAGTTATCGCAACGGCTACTTCGGATGCAAATGGAAATATAAGTTGGGCTCCCACAGATTCGTCGAAGCAATGGGAAGATGTTAAGAAAGGGCTGAACGGAGAATATGTAATCTGTGAAACAAAGGCTCCAGTGGGATATTCTCTTAGCGACACAGACTGGAAGATAGAATTTTTGAATGGTATTCCAAATATAAGCGGAACCCAGCCCAATATAGAGAAAGATAAGACAGATGGGATTGTATTCTATATTGGAAATACCGCATTGTATTCACTCCCAGAATCCGGCGGTTCCGGTATCTACTGGTATATGTTCGGCGGCATCCTGCTGATGGCAGGCGCAGCGCTGATAACATATAAAAAAAGGTGCAGGGAGGTGCTGAAAGGTTAGAAGTATGAAGAAACTTTTTGGCGGTTCTCGTACCGCAAAATGAGTGCGTGACGAGCACGAAAAATGTAACCTGTGTGCCACACGCACACAAAACAAATATGGTAAAACCATAAATAGGAAAAGGAGAGATAATATGAAGAAACTTAAAAAAGTATTTGCAGTGTTATTGACACTGGCAATGGTACTCGGGATGAGTATGACATCGTTTGCTGCTGATTACACGATTAATATCAGCCAGCTTGCGGCAGGAACAAACGTACAGTATGTGCAGATTGTAAAACAGAATCCAAGCAGCGGTTGGGAATTAACAAAGAAGGCTAGCGACGCTAATATTGGAATGACTGTTGATGAAATTGAAGCAGTAGAAGATATTACACTGGCAGGCACAATTAATTCAGGTTTGGCAGATTTAGATTTTTCAAAACTTACTAGTTTTGATGGCAATGCAACTGCTAACGAGGATGGTAATGCAACTATAAGCGTATCAGAGCCGGGTTTGTACGCAATTAAAGCAGATACGACAGAGAATGTAGTATATAGCTGGATGCTTGCGTATGTTGGGGTTAATGAGACAACAGCGAATGTAACGGCAAAGGGTGCTACGAATCAGGTAACAAAGACTGTATCCGATGAAAAGACATCAGTTGCAGCTGGGGATGAAGTAGAGTATACCGTAACAGTTAAATACCCATATTTTGCGGAGAATGTTACAAACAAGAGCTTTACTATTACAGATAAATTAACAAATGGTACATTTGTTAATAAGGATGATGTAAATGTGACTATTCCTAGCGGACTTGGCTTAAGCGCGACAAATAATTATAAGGGAACAGATACATTAATAATTGAGTTAGATACGAACCAGTATGATTCGACTAAGGCAGGTCAGGATGTTGAAATCAAATATGTAGTAAAGGCGAACGATGATATTTCAACAACTGAGTTATTGACGAATGAAATTAAATCTAACATCAAGCAGGATAAGAACGATACAACGGATCCAGGCGATGAAACAAAGTCAAAAGTTGAGCTGCCTACTTTTAAAGCAGATGTTCAGAAAACGGATGAGTCAGGAAATCTAATTACCTCAACGGCTAAATTTGCACTTTATGAAGTAGATTCAGAAGGAACCGTAGAAGCTGAAATTGGTGGGGAGACAGTAACACTTAGTCTTGTAGATGAAAAAGAGACAGTAAATGGTGTTGCAAGTTTTGAGGGATTAGCTAATGCGACGGATAAAACTTACTATGTAAAAGAGACCCAGGCACCAGAAGGATATGCGATTGATCCCGACTATCATAAACTGGAAGGAGCTTCAGCAACAATAGTTGGTCCTTCATTGGTAGATGGCGTAATGCTCACTACTTATAATAAAAATACCAAGACAGAGTATACTAGCGTTGGATTTGGCGATGGAATGAACTTCCATGATACTACTCTTTCCAGCCTCCCATCAACCGGTGGTATCGGTACCACAATCTTCACCATCGGCGGATGTGCAATCATGGTTATCGCTGCAGCTCTGTTCTTCGCAAGCCGCAGAAAATCTGCAAAATAATCAGGCGTTCAGCCTATATTGACAAGTACATGAGAGAAGGCGTGCATACGTAAGCGGCAAGCTTGATGCATTGTTTTTCGATATGTCTGATTCTCTTCGGGGCGCTTAGCGCCCCGAAGCAATAAGACACACATAAGATTTACAACAGCAAGGAGAGTCTGGATGAAAAAGATTATAAGCAAATTAATGATTCCAATTCTATTTTTAGCCGGGTTGTCCTTGCTGCTGTATCCATTTACCGCAAATCAGTGGAATAATTACAGGCAGAAGAGGCTGATTAGCAGTTACGATAGTACAGTGGCAGAGAAAGAGGCGGCGGGCCTGATTGATTATGAGGCAGAGTGGGAACAGGCAATCGGCTATAATGAGGCGCTGCTTCCCAGCATCCTTCCGGATTCTTTCGCTATAGCGGAAGCGTCGGATGAGGATGACGCATATATGTCTGCGTTAAATATCGGGGATAACGGCATTATGGGGACGGTGGAGATTCCGAAGATTCGGATTACTCTTCCGATTTTTCACACTACCAACGAGGATGTGCTGGAGCGGGCCGCGGGCCATCTGGAAGGAAGTTCCCTTCCGGTGGGCGGGGAGAATACCCACGCGGTTATTTCGGCTCACAGAGGCCTTCCGAGCGCGGCGTTATTTACCGATTTGGATAAGATGAAGATGGGGGACCATTTTCTGCTCCATATCTTAGACGACACACTGTGTTATGAAGTAGATGAGATTACGGTGATTGAGCCGGAGGAGACTGATGCACTGGCGGTGGAGCCGGGGATGGATTTGGTTACGCTTCTGACCTGTACGCCGTACGGGGTGAACAGTCACAGGCTGCTGGTGCGGGGACACCGGGTGCCGTACGTACCGGAAGAAGTGAACGATGAGAAAGTTCCGCTCAGCAATATCAGCCTGCATACCAGCTATCTGTTCTGGGTAATCGTGGGACTTCTGGTTACGGCTGGATTTAGTTTCTTCCTATATAAAAGGGAGCGGAAATTAGAGCGCAAGACATCGAAGGCAGTGATAACAGAGCGGATTAAAGAGACAGCCGATGAGACGACAGAGATATCAGAGAAAACCCGGATAAATGGAACTCACGCAGACTCGCGCGGGGCGCCAGAGGATGATGCGGGAGGCGCCGGGGGAGAGTAGGTATGAAGAGAAAGATTTCCACATTTCTATTTGGACTGCTGTTTCTGGTTGGATTTGGGGTTCTGGCTTATCCTACCATTGCAAATCAGTGGAATACATACCGGCAGTCAAGGCTGATTTCCAGCTATGACAAGGTAATCAGCGAGATGACGGAGGAGGATTTTACCGAAGCGTGGGCGGCGGCCAGAAGCTATAACCAGTCATTTGATAAAAACAGTATTATGAGCGATGTGTTCGGCATAGATGAGGCGGAGGATATCCGCAGTACCGGATATTGGAAGGTGCTCAATGCGGGCGGCGACGGGATTATGGGATATATTACCATACCGAAGATTAACATTAAGCTGTCCATTTACCATGGGACGGATGAAGACGTGCTTCAAACCGGAGTGGGGCATCTGAACGGCACCAAGCTTCCGGTGGGAGGCGAGGGGAATCATTCGGTTCTGTCGGCCCACAGGGGACTGCCGAGCGCGAAGCTATTTACCGATATTGACCAGTTGAAAAATGGGGACCGGTTCTACCTGCACATTCTGGATGAAGATATGGCTTATGAAGTAGACCGGGTATTGCCCATGATAGACAAGGATGATTACGATGCATTAGAAGACGCTCTGAAGGTAGAAGAAGGCCAGGACTATGTGACGTTATTTACCTGTACGCCGTACGGAGTGAACAGCCACAGGCTTCTGGTGCGGGGACACCGGGTTCCCTATGACGGGGAATTGGAGTCCACACCGACGGATTCGATGGTGCAGGCGATTCAGAACTATTATATGTTGTATCTGCTGCTCGGGATTGGAGTAACAGCGCTGATCATTCTGATTATGCGCCGGTTATCGAAGAAGAGCAGTAAGAAACAGAAGGTTACAGAGCATTGTGAGGAGGGAAAGAGTTGAAGATAGGCAGAAGAACAAAACAAAGGTATGCGGCGGCGCTGGCGGTTTGCCTCGGATTATCTGGAATGGGCTATATCCAGACCCGGGCCGCCAATGGAATTGACCTGAATAAAAAGGATTGCAGCATTACTATTTCGGCAAATAACAGTGTGGTAGAGGAAGAAACCGCGGGCGTAACCATTCCGGTGAGGCTGTATCAGGTGGCGGATGTGGACGCCTCAGGAAAATTTACATCGCTGGATGGGTTCCCGGATGTGAATGAACCGGACCGGAATCAGGACGGCAGTGTTACGGCGGAAGAGTGGAAGGCGCTGGCAGACGAGGCGGAGAGTGCTCTTTCGGAAGACGCGGAGCCGGCCGGAGAGGTTCAGTTAGTAATGGAGCCTGCGTCTGGTGGGGAGGTTTCGGCCAGACCGGTCACGATGGAAGGCCTCTCGGTGGGAATGTATCTGGTGGCGCCGGGAGAAGTTTACAATGATGATTATTCTGTTCAGTATACTTTCGAGCCGTATCTGACGGCCCTGCCCTCCAGCGAATATACGCTGACCGGAGCCGGAAGTGATGAATGGAATTATGAAACGGAAATCGGCCTGAAGGCAGAGGCCGTTCCGCAGACAGGAAGCCTTCGGATTGTTAAGAATCTGGAAACTTATAACGCGTCCCTTGGCCCGGTGACCTGTGTATTCCAGGTGGAGGGGACGGATAGAAACGGGAATTTATACAGCAATGTGATTAGCGCGGTGTTAGACGGAATGACCGGAGAGGCAGTGCTGGACAATATTCCCGCAGGCATGGCAGTGACGGTTACCGAGGTATACAGCGGCGCAAGTTATCAGCTGACGGACGCCAACGGCAAGACGGCGGTTATCGTATCTGAGGAAGGAATCCGGCAGGGTGCAAATGACGGAGCTATGGCGAGCGTTTCATTTACCAATGATTATGACGGAGGAAACCGGAGCGGAAACGGCGTGGTGAACCATTTTGAAAAAGATGAGAATGACGAAGACGTATGGATTTGGACGCAGAGATAGAAAGGGGCGCAGACAGGAATGAAGGTTAAGAAAAGGTATCGAAAAATAATTGCATTGTCCGCTGCGGCTCTGG
>CAOKJI010000026.1 GCA_948468495.1 uncultured Dorea sp.
CTGGCAAAGATTATGATTGAGAGAGAAAAGAGGGGAAAGGGTTTCAACTTTTTCCATTTTATGATAGACTTAGAAGGCGGGCCATGCATTTCCAAGCGTTTATCCGGATGCGGTTCAGGTACGGAGTACCTGTCCGTCACGCCATGGGGGGACTTATATCCTTGTCATCAGTTTGTGGGACAGGAAGAATTTCTTATGGGAAATGTGGACGAGGGGATTACAAAGCCTGAGATTGCCGATGAATTTCGGGGTTGCAGCGTATATTCCAAGGAGAAATGCAAGGCATGTTTTGCGAAGTTTTACTGCAGCGGCGGCTGTATGGCGAATGCATATCATTTTCAGGGAACGATTCATGACGCGTATGACATTGGCTGTGAGATGCAGAGAAAGCGTGTGGAGTGCGCAATTATGATGAAAGCGGCTCTGTCATAGTTTTTCAAGCGGTTGAAATTATCCCGCAGCAGATATAGAAAGAAACAGAAAGGGTGTAAGAGATGAAGAAGTCAAGAGGCATAATTAGCCTGATTGTTACCGCAGTACTGATTGCACTGCTGGGATTCACAACGATTGTGGGATTCGGTAAGGGACATATCGGAGCGGCGAAGAATATCACACTGGGCCTGGATTTGGCAGGCGGTGTGAGTATCACATATCAGGTGAAAGACAAGAATCCTTCCAGCGAGGAGATGAGCGATACCATCTATAAGCTGCAGAAGCGTGTGGAGCAGTACAGCACAGAGGCAACTGTTTACCAGGAAGGCGACGACAGGATTAATATTGAGATTCCGGGTGTGACGGATGCGAATACGATTCTGGATGAACTGGGCAAACCGGGCTCTCTGGAATTTATTGACCCCAATGATGAGACAGTTATCACTGGAGCAGACGTGCAGACGGCAACGGCGAAGTCCGGACAGGACGATATGGGGAATACAGAGTATAGTGTGGAACTGACTCTGAATGAAGAGGGTAAGAAGAAATTTGCAGATGCAACGACGGAATTTGTAGGGCAGATTATTCGGATTGTATATGACGGGGAGACCATCAGCGATCCCCAGGTGCGGAATGCGATTACCGGAGGAACTGCATACATTACCGGGAACTTCACCTTTGAAGAGGCGGAGAATCTGGCTTCTACAATTCGGATTGGCGGTCTGAAGTTAGAGCTTGAAGAGCTGCGCTCGAATGTTGTAGGCGCCCAGCTTGGCGAACAGGCAATCAGCACCAGCGTAAAGGCGGGCGCTATCGGTCTTATCGTTGTATTCCTGTTTATGATATGGGCGTATCTGCTTCCGGGACTGGCGTCCAGTCTGGCTCTGCTGATTTATACCGGGCTGGTATTTGTAATTCTGAATGCATTTGAGGTTACGTTAACGCTGCCCGGTCTTGCCGGTATTATCTTGAGTATCGGTATGGCGGTGGATGCGAATGTAATTATCTTTGCCCGGGTCAGAGAAGAGATGTCCAAGGGTAAGAGCGTGCGCAATTCTCTGAAGACGGGATTCCAGAAGGCGATGTCTGCGATTGTGGACGGTAATGTGACGACCCTGATTGCCGCTGCCGTATTGTGGCTGCGGGGCTCCGGAAGCGTGAAGGGATTTGCACAGACTCTTGCAATTGGTATCATTGTGTCGATGTTTACGGCTCTGGTTGTTACGCGTCTGATTGTATATGCTTTTTACGCGGTAGGACTGAAGAAGGAGCGGTTGTATTACAAACCGAAGAAAGAGCGGGAATCTATTGATTTTCTGGCAAAGAAGAAGGTATGTTTTATCCTGTCGCTCGTCTTAATTATCGGCGGTTTTGCCGTAATGGGAGCCGGCGCGGCGGGAGGAAGAGGAGCCTTTGCTTACAGTCTTGAGTTTGAAGGCGGAACTTCCACGACAGTAGAATTTGACAAGGATTATACCATTGATGAGATTGACGCTGAGATTGTTCCGATTGTAGAAGATGTGACTGGGGACGTCAATGTTCAGACGCAGAAAGTTGCCGGGAGTAAGCAGGTGATTATTAAGACCAGAACCCTTGATTTGGATCCCCGTGACGCGCTGAATCAGGCGATGGAAGATGAGTTCGGCGTAGAAAAAGCGACGATTACCGCGGAAAATATCAGCTCTACCATCAGCAGCGAGATGCGCCAGGATGCGATTATTGCGGTGATTGTGGCGACAATCTGTATGTTAATCTATATCTGGTTCCGGTTTAAGGATATCCGTTTTGCGGCAAGTGCGGTTACCGCCCTGCTTCATGACGTGCTGGTAGTGCTTGCTTTCTATGCGGTATCAAGGATTTCGGTGGGTAATACATTTATCGCATGTATGCTGACAATTGTAGGTTATTCGATCAATGCGACTATCGTCATCTTTGACCGAATCAGGGAGGAGCTGCGTCTGAAAACGAAGACGGCGGATCTTGCTGAGGTTGTAAATAAGAGTATTACCCAGACCCTTACCAGAAGTATTTATACTTCGCTGACTACTTTTGTGATGGTACTCTTCCTGTTTATTATGGGCGTAAGTTCTATGAGAGAGTTTGCTCTGCCTCTGATGGTAGGTATTCTGGTAGGAGCTTATTCTTCCGTATGTATCACAGGAGCGCTGTGGTATCTTATGAAGGAGAAGCTGGGTAAAGAACCGGATACAACTGCAAAGACTGGGAAAAATAAAAAATAACAAATCCTGCGAAAGAAGCGGTAGAATGCCTGAGAAGAAGGGCGAACAGTAACGTGACAGGCGAACTGTAAATTCAGGAATATAGACAGCCATGCCGGTAGAACAGGCGTGGCTGTTTTTATTACGAAGTATCCAGCAAAACGCGACAGTGACGCGTTTTGTCGGATTCTTAATGTTTGTAAGGAGAAAATGGATGAAACGCTGGGTGTTGCTTAGAAAAGGAGCGGATTTTGCTGCCATTGGCGCGAGATTTCATATCAGTCCAAGAATGGCCTGTTTAATCCGTAACCGGGATGTAATCGGAGACGAGGCAATTGACGGGTATTTAAACGGTACGATTGCAGATCTCCATGATGGAATGTTGATGCGGGATATGGATAAGGCGGTCGATATCCTGATGGAAAAGATTAGAGACCATGAGCGGATTCGTGTAATCGGGGATTATGATATTGATGGAGTCTGTGCTACATATATCTTACTGGAGGCTTTAGAAGGGCTTGGCGGCGACGTGGATATGGATATTCCAGACAGGGTTCGGGACGGATATGGGCTGAACCGGAATCTGATTGACCGGGCGATAGAGGCTGGGATTGATACGGTGGTTACCTGCGATAACGGAATTGCGGCGTCAGAGGAAATTGCCTATGGAAAGAAGCTGGGACTGACGATTCTTGTAACCGATCACCATGAAGTGCCATATATTGAGACGGAAGGGGAAAGACGCTATCAACTGCCTCCGGCAGACGCGGTGGTAGACCCGAAGCGTTTCGATTGTGATTATCCGTTTCAAGGGCTCTGCGGAGCGGCGGTTGCGTATAAGCTTATGGAGTGTCTTTACGAGGCCATGGGCGAGGATTCGGCGGATATTGACAGATTGTTAGAGGCAGTGGGAATCGCAACAGTTGGAGACGTTATGGATTTGACAGGAGAGAACCGCATTTTTGTGAAGCAGGCGTTAGAGATGCTGTCTCACAGCAGGAATCCTGGATTGAAGGCGCTTATGGAATGTACCGGAATCAGCGGAAGCAGAATTACGGCTTATCACATTGGTTTTGTGCTAGGTCCCTGTATCAATGCGGGAGGCCGGCTGGATACGGCGAAGCGGGCGCTCAGGCTTTTGCGGGCGAAGACAAAGCGGGAGGCCGATGTACTGGCGGGAGACTTAAAGGCCTTGAACGACAGCCGCAAAGAGCTGACGGAAAGGGCGGTTTGTGAAGCCGTAAGAATGGTGGAAGAGACGGAGACAGGGAAAGATACGGTGCTGGTTCTTTATCTTCCGGACTGCCATGAAAGTCTCGCCGGGAGTGTTGCCGGGAAGGTCAGGGAGCGGTATTATAAGCCGGTATTTGTATTGACCGACGGGGAAGACGGGGCCAAAGGTTCCGGCCGTTCTATTGAGAATTACCATATGTTTGAAGAACTGACGAAGTGCGGGGATTTGCTGATTCGTTTCGGAGGACACAAACAGGCGGCCGGACTGTCGATAAAACGGGAAAATATTGACGCTTTCCGCAGAAGGCTCAATGGGAACTGCCGTCTTACAGAGTTGGAACTTCAGGAAAAGGTGTCGATTGATATGGAGCTGCCCTTATCGAATGTGACGGAAGAGTTTGTCGCGGAACTGTCTCTTCTGGAGCCTTTTGGAAAGGGAAATACCAAACCGGTTTTCGCGGTGCGCGGCGCGGAAATTCTGTCTGCGAGGCTGATTGGAAAGAAGCAGAATATGCTCAAGCTTCAGGTACGAGACAGAGATGGCATAACCATGGAGGCAGTATATTTCGGCAATGCGGGAGAATTTCTGGAATCAGTATCTGCAAAATACGGAAAAATCCAGGCTGACAGGTTGTTAGCAGGAAAGGCAGAAGGCGTCCGGATGTCTTTAACATTCTATCCGGGGGTGAATGAGTATATGGGAAACCGGACCATGCAGATTGTCATTACGGATTTTCTTCTATAGATATTTATAGAATATATGGATAAATATTTGAAAACTTGTGTTATAAATGATATACTTTGTGAAACGGCCGAATGGCCATCAGGGGTACCCGGAGGGTATACTTTGTGAAACGGCCGAATGGCCATCAGGGGTGCCCGGAGGGTATACTTTGTGAAACGGCCGAATGGCGATTAGGGGTGCCCGAAAAGGGTATACTTTGAAATATGGAATGAGATACTAAGAGGAAGGAGGGGCTGATATGGCAGATGTGATAAGAAAACTGGAAGAGATGGATAAGACTGCGGCGGAGTCGCTCACAGAGAATCAGGCAATCGGTCTGGATGTGGTTGACGGACATGCGGTGATGGCACCTGCAGATTATCAAGACCCTGATGAACTGTACCGTTTATTGATTGAACGTGTCCGCAAGTACCATCCGTCGGCGGATGTGTCATTGATTGAGAAGGCATATAAGATTGCAAAGGAAGCTCATGAGGGACAGTACCGGAAGTCCGGGGAGGCCTATATTATTCATCCGCTCTGGGTGGCGATTATACTGGCGAATTTGGAGCTTGACAAGGAGACCATTGTTGCGGGAATGCTTCATGATGTTGTGGAAGATACCATCATGACGGAGGAAGAGATAGAAAAAGAGTTTGGAGAAGAGGTTGCGCTTCTGGTGGATGGCGTTACAAAGCTGGGGCAGATGTCTTATTCTGCTGATAAGCTGGAGGCTCAGGCTGAGAATTTGAGGAAGATGTTCCTTGCTATGGCGAAGGATATCCGGGTCATTATTATTAAACTGGCAGACCGCCTGCATAATATGAGGACGCTGCAGTTTATGCGGCCGGAGAAGCAGAAGGAGAAGGCAAGGGAGACCATGGATATCTATGCGCCGATTGCGCAGAGGCTTGGAATTTCCAGGATTAAGACGGAGCTGGATGATTTGGCGCTGAAGTATTACAGTCCGGAAGTATTTTACGATTTGGTGGAGCAGATTAATACCCGGAAGATGGAACGTGAAGAATTTGTACAGCAGATTGTAGATGAAGTATCGGAGCATATCCGCAAGGCTCATATTAAGGCGGATATCAAGGGACGGGTAAAGCATTTCTTCAGTATTTATAAGAAGATGGTGAATCAGGATAAGACGGTGGACCAGATATTTGATTTATTTGCGGTACGAATTATCGTGGATTCAGTGAAGGACTGTTATGCGGCTCTGGGTGTGATTCATGAGATGTATACGCCTATTCCCGGACGTTTTAAGGATTATATAGCTATGCCGAAGGCGAACATGTATCAGTCTCTGCACACAACGCTGATGAGTTCTGTGGGCCAGCCTTTTGAGGTGCAGATTCGGACCCATGAGATGCATAAGACTGCGGAATACGGCATTGCGGCGCACTGGAAATATAAGGAATCCAGCGACGGCAAGAAGAGCGGCAAGGCGCAGGAAGAGGAGAAGTTAAACTGGCTCAGGCAGATTCTTGAGTGGCAGAGGGATATGTCCGATAACCGGGAGTTTTTAAGTATGCTGAAAGGCGACTTAGACTTATTTGCGGAGGACGTGTACTGTTTTACGCCGAACGGAGAGGTCAAACGACTGCCCAATGGCTCGAATCCTATTGATTTTGCCTACACGATTCACAGCGCGGTGGGCAATAAGATGGTGGGAGCGAGAGTCAACGGCAAGCTTGTTACGATAGATTACAAGATTCAGAACGGCGACAGGATTGAGATTCTCACCTCCCAGAACTCGAAGGGCCCCAGCCGGGACTGGCTGAATATTGTAGCAAGTTCTCAGGCAAAGTCTAAGATTAATCAGTGGTTTAAGAAAGAATTTAAGGAAGAGAATATCATCCGGGGCAAAGAGCTGATTGCCGCTTACTGTAAATCCAAGTCTCTGGAGGTATCGAAGCTTACAAAGCCCAAATATCAGGAGATTGTGCAGAAGAAGTACGGTTTCCGGGACTGGGATTCGGTGCTGGCGGCTGTAGGGCATGGAGGCTTGAAGGAAGGCCAGGTAGTGAATCGTCTGGCTGAGGAATACAGCAAGGAGCATAAGCAGGAGCTTACGAATGAAGCGGTACTTGAGAAGGTTGCGGAGGCTGCGAAGAATAAGGTTCATATTGCCAAGTCCAGAAGCGGCATTGTGGTGAAGGGGATTGACGATGTGGCGGTACGGTTTTCCAGATGCTGTAATCCGGTTCCGGGAGATGAGATTGTAGGATTTGTTACCAGAGGAAGGGGACTGTCCATTCACCGGACCGATTGTGTGAATATGCTGCATTTGACAGAGACGGAACGGGCCCGGCTGATTGACGCGGAATGGGAAAGCGAGGTTGCCGAGAAGACCGGCGGCCAGTATCTGGCGGATATTAAGATGTTTGCAGAGGATCGTCAGGGGCTTCTCATGGAGATGTCAAAGGTATTTACCGAGAATAAGATTGATGTAAAATCTCTGAATGTGCGTACCAGCAAACAGGGAACGGCAACCATTGAGGCAGGATTTATCGTGCACAGGAGAGAGGAGCTGGAACGGGTAGTAGACAGACTGATGCAGCTTCCTGGTATGATAGATATTGAGCGGACAGCAGGATAAGGAGACAACAGATGAATTTTGCGATAATTGGAACTAATTTTATTTCAGACTGGTTTATGACTGCCGGGAAGCATTGTGAGAAGCTTCATGTGCAGGCGGTGTATTCCAGAACGATGGAGAAGGGGAGAGCATTTGCGGATAAATACGGGATTTCGGACTGTTATGATTCGCTGGAGGCGCTGGCGGCGGCGAAGAATGTGGAGGCGGTCTATGTGGCGAGTCCGAATGCGTTTCACGCGCCCCAGAGTATTCAGATGTTAAAAGCCGGGAAGCACGTGCTCTGTGAGAAGTCCATTGCTTCCAATGAGAAGGAGCTTAAGGCGATGCTTGCGGCGGCAGAGGAGAATCAGGTGATTGTCATGGAAGCCATGCGTTCCGTGTTCGACCCGGGATTTGCGGCGATTGTAAGACATCTTCCGAAGATTGGAAAAGTAAGGCGGGCCACTATCCAGTATTGTCAGTATTCCAGCAGATACGACAAATTTAAGAATGGTATCATTGAGAATGCTTTTAAGCCGGAGCTGTCGAATGGAAGTCTGATGGATATCGGGGTATACTGTGTGCATCCCATGGTGAAGTTATTTGGCAGACCGGATGCGGTATCGGCCATGGGTGTGAAGCTTCATAACGGCGTGGACGGGATGGGAACGATTACTGCGATGTACAGAGAGCAGGGGATGTTAGTAGAATTGATTTATTCCAAAATTACAGACTCCGCCCTTCCTACCCAGATTCAGGGAGAAAAGGGCTGCATGCTGATTGAGGAGATTTATAATACGAATAAGATTACGATTCTGTATCGGGATAAGAGCCGGGAGGAAATCAGGGTAGATAAGATTGATCCGGATAATAATATGTACTATGAGATTGAAACATTTATCCGGACGGCAGAAAGTATGGAAGGCGCCAAGGAGCACAATCAGTATTCCCTGTGGGAGATGCAGGTAATGGATGAAGCGAGACGCCAGATGGGAATTGTATTTCCGGCGGATGAGAAATAGGAGGCATGCGGAAATGACGGTTAAGAAGTTTTTGGCAGGTTTTTTTGGAACGAACTGCTATCTTGCGGTAAATGATGATACAAAAGAAGCGGTAATCATAGACCCGGCGAGTCTGCCGGAGAATCTGACGGAATGTGTGGAAAAGGAAGGCATCCTGATTCGGGCAGTGCTTCTGACCCATGCACATTTTGACCATATTATGGGAATTGACGCGGTATTGGAGCGCTACGGACAGATGCCTGTTTATGTTCATGAAGAGGACGTCAGGATGTTGGAAGATGCTGAGCTGAATCTATCGGGAGGATGCGGCATGGCGTATACCTTCACGAAAGGAGAGGCAGTAAAGGATGGTCAGGTCCTTACGCTGGCGGGCTTAAGGTTCCGGGTGATTCATACGCCGGGACATACTCCCGGAGGTGTCTGCTATTATGTGGAATCGGAAGGAGTATTATTTAGCGGGGATACACTGTTTGAGCAGTCTGTGGGAAGAACAGATTTTCCCGGAGGAAGTATGTCCGAGCTAGTCCAGGGAATTGAAGAGAAGCTATTTATTCTTCCGGGGGATGTACATGTGTATCCGGGCCATATGGGAACGACAACCATAGGAGAGGAGAAAGCATTTAATCCGTTTATATAAGTTTTATTCCCGCGGGGCAGCGAGCCGGGCAGCCATGCTCTGGCGGCTGCCGCGAAGGTCAGACATACTCTGGGTTTGCGGGGAATTTGACTGTAAATAGAATAGAAAGCGTAGCGTGCAGGCGTCTGAGGGTAGTGAGGTATCAGTCTTTCAGACGCCTGCTGTGTGAGAAAGGAATGAAGGGATTCTATGATTAGGATTGAAGTTAGGGACGAGAGCTATTTGTATAATATCTATCATCTTGTGAAAGCGTTCTTTCCATCTGAGAGAGTGGAGCAGAGAGTCGGGGGAGAGACAGGCGGAGACGTCCGTATCAGGATTGGCGGCGATTATACAAAATCTTTTGACGTAACAGATACGGAAGATAAGAAGATGCGTAAATTTCTGCTGGACAGGGCAGTATATGAAGCCCTTGCGGACGTAGCGGGACATGGACTTGCATGGGGCATTCTGACAGGAGTGCGTCCGACGAAGCTTGCTATGAAGAAGGCGGAAGAAGGTATGGAGCGGGAGGCATTTATCTCCTGGTTCGGACAGGAATTTTATGTCTCCAAAGAGAAAGCGGGACTCGCCTATGATATTGCCGTCAGGGAAAGGAAAATACTGAAGAGTCTGGATGTTAGTCAGGGTTACAGCCTGTATGTGGGGATTCCTTTCTGTCCCACAGTATGCAGCTATTGTTCTTTTAGCTCCGGTTCCGTTGCAGTGTGGAAAAATAGGATGGACGCATACCTGAATGCGCTGTGTAAGGAGATTCGGTATATTGGGAGCAGGTCGGACGAGAGAGAACTGAATACCATTTACATCGGGGGAGGAACGCCTACGACGCTGGAGGCAGAGCAGTTAGAGCGTCTGTTAACCTGTATTGACGAATCATTTTCCAGAGAGTATCTGCTGGAGTATACTGTAGAGGCTGGGAGGCCGGACAGTATAACGGAAGAGAAACTTAAAGTTATCCGGAATCATCAGGTTACAAGGATTTCGATTAACCCTCAGACGATGCAGCAAAAGACCCTTGACCGGATTGGGAGGCGCCACAGTGTGGAAGAGGTGATTCGCGCCTTTGGGATGGCAAGGAGGCTTGGATTTGACAATATTAATATGGATTTGATTGCGGGGCTTCCGGGAGAGACATGGGAGGATATGAGGGATACCCTGCGTCAGATAAAGGAACTTGCGCCGGACAGTCTGACGGTACATTCTCTTGCGATTAAGCGGGCGGCAAAAATGGGACAGGAGAAAAGCGTCTTAGGTTATGTGAAGGACTTGGAAGAGCAGATGAGAGATCCGGTTCGGATGACGGAGGAAGTTTCCCGGATGATTGCAGGTGCAGCAGAGGCGGCAAAAGAGATGGGTTTGGAGCCTTATTATCTGTATCGGCAGAAGAATATTGCCGGGAATTTTGAAAATGTTGGATATGCAAAGGTTGACAAAGCCGGAATATACAATATACTTATTATGGAAGAGAAACAATCCATTGTGGCAGCGGGAGCGGGAGCATCAACCAAGCTTGTTCTTCCTCTTCCTGTGACAGTTTCCGGCGGACGGAGTGGAAAGATGACGACGCTGAAACGTGTGGAGAATGTGAAGAGTATCTGGGAGTACATTTCCCGGATTGATGAAATGATAGAACGAAAAGGAGAATGGCTATGGCGCTGAAGAAAAAACCGGTTACCGGTATGAAAGACATGCTTCCTGATGAGATGGAAATCCGCGATTATGTGATTCACTTAATCAAGGAGACCTATAAGACCTATGGGTTTACCTCCATGGAGACGCCTTGTGTAGAGCATATTGAGAACCTGTGCAGCAAACAGGGCGGCGACAATGAAAAGCTGATTTTTAAGATTTTGAAGCGGGGAGAGAAGTTAAAGCTTGAGACTGCGAAGGAAGAAAATGACCTGGTAGACGGCGGCCTTCGCTATGACTTAACGGTTCCGCTTGCAAGGTATTATGCGAATCACGCCAACGAGCTGCCATCGCCTTTTAAGGCCTTGCAGATTGGCAGCGTATGGAGGGCGGACCGTCCTCAGAGGGGAAGATTCCGTCAGTTTATGCAGTGTGATATCGACATTTTGGGAGAAGGCTCTAATCTGGCGGAGATTGAACTGATTCTTGCGACAACGGCCATGCTTGGCAAGCTGAATTTCAAGAATTTTACGGTCAATATCAATGACCGCAATATCTTAAAGGCAATGGCCGCTTACTGCAAATTTAAAGAAGAAGACTATTATGAAGTGTTTATCATTCTGGATAAGATGGAAAAGATATGCATGGAAGGCGTAGCGAAGGAG
>CAOKJI010000027.1 GCA_948468495.1 uncultured Dorea sp.
CTACGTTACCCGCTATATTATCACACATACCGCATATATATTTCTGATGATTCCGACTACTGAAAGGACTGTCATAAACAAAATCCAGTCTTTCTGTTCCCCACCCATCATATTAATTAACGGCAGAGCCGTAGACACTCCAATCGCACTGCCCAGCGGGCTCGCCAGCATTCTTACGGAATGCATCTGAGACCTCTCCACTTTGTCCTGAGTCATCAGCGCGGGAAGAGAGCCCCATGGAATATTCTCCACAGTATAGCAAACCGTTACCGCGAGGTTATATGTTATTATCACATAGGCAATCTGCGCCCCTTCCGATAAGAACGGCGGCAGACAATAGAGTAAAACCATAGCAAATGCGTAAGGAAATGTCGAAATCAGTACCCATGGTCTTGCCTTTCCCCATTTTGTATGCGTCCGGTCCACCAGCGAGCCAATAATCAAATCTGATATTCCATCAAAAATGCGGGATGCAATAATGACTGTCCCCAGTGTAACCGGAGAAATGTGCATAACATCCGTAAAAAAATAAGTTGATAAAGTAATCGTCAGATAATAAAACATCCCGCAGCTTCCACACTCTCCGACAAAATACGCAATCTTTTCGCGCAAAGGAATCACTGCCGCTTCCTGTCCGTTAATAAATCTTTTGTTCATTCCTCACAAAACTCCTTCCTCCTGGATTTTTTGTTTTCCGTTTCTGTTATCTTTTTAACATTTCTATCCGGAATCGTAAAGGAACAAACCAGAGCTACGGTCTATACACAGACAAAATAATTATATTGTCTACAAGTTCATGCGTTCTCTGGAGGATGCCGTACAGGTGGAAATTTTTACGGGGGACAGAATAAATTCTGTCCCCCGCATTTCTGTCTTTATGCTTCTCTTTCGCTGTAGTGGTGCGCCTCCTCCAGCATCATATCTTTCACCTTCATCAGACGAATCTGTGAACTTCTCTCATTCTCATCCAGCTTCATGGTGATATACTTAATCGTTTCCTGCGCATCCGGAATGGTCACATGCTCCAGCGCGTTTACACGCCTTCTGGTCTTTTCAATCTCAGCCGCCATAAGCTGGCAGGCCTTCTCGACTTCCGCAAGCTTCAGCATATCCGGCAGGATATCCGCTAATGACTTCACAGCGCCGTCCAAATCACTGGAAGTAAATGCAAATCCATAAGAATAGATGTCATTGGCGTCCGCTGTTCTTGTTGTCGCGTTAAAAACAGGGATATCAACGCTCATAACGTTCTTGTGGCCCACTTCAAGATTAACCTCCTGTTTCGGCGCCATCAGGGCCGTATTCAGAGTGGCTTCATCCATTCCGGCCTTTGCAATGACAAAGTTCTTATTTGCAGAGAGGATTCCGGCTTCTACCTTCTTACGCAGCTCCATGTTCTCCTTCACAAGCTCCAAAAACTGACGCATCAGCTCATCCCGCTTATCCTTCAGGAGCTTATGGCCCCTTCTGGCGGTGACAAGCTTCTTCTTCGTCTTGGTAAGCTCCATACGGGTAGGAGTAATCTGCTTTGATGCCATTTATCCAACCTCCTTATTGTTTGCCGTAGTACATGTCAAGGAACTTATCATCGATACGTTTCAGCTCTGCTCTTGGCAGCATGGACAGTAACTTCCAGCCGATTTCCAGAGTCTCCTCGATACCCCGGTCGTTGTTATAGCCCTGTGATACGTATTCCTTCTCAAATGCATCGGCAAATTCCGCATACTTAAGGTCAATTTCCGTAAGAGCTGCCTCTCCTAAGATGGTCATCAATTCCTTCGCATCCTTACCGCGGGAGTACGCTGCAAATAACTGGTTCATGGTATTTGCATGATCTGCTCTTGTCTTGCCTTCGCCGATACCCTTATCCTTCAGACGGGACAGCGACGGCAGTACGTCGATTGGCGGCTGTAAGCCCTTGCGGTACAGCTCTCGGCTTAAGATTACCTGGCCCTCGGTAATATATCCGGTAAGGTCAGGAATCGGATGGGTCTTATCATCCTCCGGCATGGTCAGAATCGGAATCATAGTAATACTTCCGTCCTTTCCTCTCTGACGTCCCGCACGCTCATACATGGTTGCAAGGTCCGTATACATATATCCCGGATATCCGCGGCGTCCCGGAACTTCCTTTTTCGCTGCGGAAATCTCACGAAGCGCGTCCGCGTAGTTGGTAATATCCGTCAGGATAACCAATACATGCATCTCTTTCTCAAATGCAAGATACTCTGCTGCGGTAAGCGCCATACGAGGCGTAGAAATACGCTCTACCGCCGGGTCATTTGCCAGGTTGATAAACAGTACTGTTCTGTCAATCGCTCCTGTCTCCTTAAAGGACTCGATAAAGTAGTTGGACTCCTCGAAGGTAATACCCATTGCCGCAAATACAACGGCGAACTTCTCGTCGGTTCCCCGAACCTTCGCCTGTCTCGCAATCTGTGCGGCAAGCTGTGAGTGGGGCAGACCGGAACAGGAGAAAATAGGAAGTTTCTGTCCGCGGACCAGCGTATTCAGGCCGTCGATTGCAGATACGCCGGTCTGGATAAACTCCTCCGGGTATACTCTGGCCGCCGGGTTCATAGGCAGACCATTGATGTCTCTTCTCTCATCCGGCAGAATCTCCGGTCCGTCGTCAATCGGACGTCCCAGACCGTCGAATACTCGTCCCAGCATATCGCCGGATACGCCAAGTTCCATGCTACGTCCTAAGAAACGGACTTTGCTGTTGCTTAAGTTAATCCCGGCAGCATTCTCATAGAGCTGTACGACTACATTATCGCCGTCTACTTCCAGAACCTTGCACCGGCGGGTCTCGCCGTTTGCAAGCTCAATCTCACCAAGTTCGTCGAATGCGACTCCCTCTACACCTTTTACCATCATCAGCGGTCCGGCAACTTCCTGTATGGTTCTATATTCCTTTGGCATAATTTAGAAGTCCTCCTTCCCGAATGCTCCTGAAATCTCTTCATGGAGCTCGTTCATAATCTTTTCATATTCTGTCTCAATATCCTCAGCCTTCGTATATTTATAACGGCCGATTCTTTCTCTTACATCCATTCCAAGAAGTACCTTCATGGAAGCGCCCTTGCCCAGAGCTTCGGAAGCCAGCTCATAGAATGCTACTACCAGCTTCATCATCAGATACTGCTTCCTGAGCGGCGTGTAGGTATCTACTTCGTGGAAAGAGTTCTGATGCAGGAAGTCCTCACGGATAGACCTTGCAGCCTCCATCTTCAGACGGTCAATGGGTGATAACGCATCCATACCTACCATCTGTACAATCTCTTCCAACGCCGCCTCTTCTGTCAGAAGACTCATCATCTTCTGGCGGTCTTCCATCCAGTCCTCTGCAACCGTCTCATTGAACCAGTTCTGCATATTGTCCAGATACAGAGAGTAACTGGTCAGCCAGTTAATCGCCGGGAAATGTCTCTTATATGCCAGAGCGGCATCCAGTCCCCAGAATACCTTTACAATACGAAGGGTCGCCTGAGATACCGGCTCAGAAGTATCACCGCCCGGAGGCGATACGGCGCCGATTACGGACAGAGCGCCTTCTCTCTTATCCTGTCCCAATGACTGTACGCGTCCTGCTCTCTCATAGAACTCCGCCAGACGGGAACCAAGATACGCCGGGTAACCTTCCTCACCAGGCATCTCTTCCAGACGTCCGGACATCTCACGAAGCGCCTCAGCCCAACGGGAGGTAGAATCCGCCATCAGAGCTACGGAATATCCCATATCCCGGAAATACTCTGCAATGGTAATACCTGTATAAATAGAAGCCTCACGAGCCGCAAAAGGCATATCTGACGTATTGGCAATCAGAACGGTTCTCTCCATCAAAGAACGCCCTGTCTTCGGGTCCTTCAATTCTGGGAACTCGTTCAGAACGTCGGTCATCTCGTTGCCGCGCTCGCCGCATCCGATATAAACCACAATATCTGCCTCGGCCCATTTTGCAAGCTGGTGCTGAATAACTGTCTTACCGCTTCCGAATGGTCCCGGAACGGCGGCAACGCCGCCCTTTGCAATCGGGAAGAAGGTATCGACAACACGCTGGCCTGTAACAAGCGGCGCGTCAAGGGGCAGCTTCTTCACATAAGGACGTCCCTTACGAACCGGCCACTTCTGCATCATGGTAAGCTCTTTGTCGCCTTCATCGGTTGTAACCACAGCTACCACTTCTTCTACGGTAAATTCGCCGGACTTCACTTCTTTTACCGTACCTTTTACACCGTAAGGAACCATGATTTTCTGCTGTACAACAGCGGTCTCCTGTACGGTTCCCAGTACGTCTCCAGCCTCTACCATATCGCCGGCCTTCGCTACCGGAACAAATTCCCACTTCTTATCTCTCTTCAGGGAAGCAACCTCAACACCACGCTGTAAGTTATTTCCTGAAATCTTCATAATGTCGTCAAGCGGACGCTGAATACCGTCATAAATGCTGGTAATCAGCCCAGGCCCCAGTTCAACGGACATAGGCGCGCCCGTAGATTCTACCGGCTCGCCGGGCCCAAGACCTGACGTCTCTTCGTATACCTGGATGGATGCCTCGTCGCCATGCATCTCGATAATCTCTCCAATCAAACGCCGCTTACTAACACGTACAACGTCGGACATGTTGGCGTCACGCATACCAGACGCGATAACCAAAGGTCCTGCTACTTTTTTTATTGTACCTATACTACTCATTTTGATTAATCACCCCACTATTCACCAAACAATATATCGGAACCTACCGCTGTTTCCACAGACTTCTTTACTCCTGTGACTCCCGCTCCAGTGTTGCCTGAAACACCCGGAATCTGGATAATCGCCGGACTAATCTGTTCCTGATATTTTGAAATCTCATGCTTTAACTGTGCCGCCAGGGCTTCTGTGATATAGATAATCCCATACTTCCCATCTGCAAGCTGATGCAGTATTCTGGCTGCCTCTGAAGGGTCGTTTACCGGAAATGTATCCAGTCCCAGAGTGGCAAAACCGTAAATACTGTCATAATCGCCCATTACTGCAACTTTATACATACATTTCCCTTACCCTTTCCCGGATAGACTCATCTGACAGGCCGTTCTGCTTTCCTGACAGAATAATCCGTACCGTTTTTATTTCATTTTGTCTGGCAATTACATAGGCCACCACCGGCCCTATGCCAAATGCCTTATATTTCTGTGGACTGATGGTCTGAATGATTCGATTGTCACACCAGCGCTCAAATGCAGAGGGAGACTCTGCCAAAGCGTCCGCCCCTTCTGTATAAGCCGTCCCCTGCAGGTATTCCCGAACTGCATCCATGCCTCCGAGAGCCGCCTTTGACAGCTGTCCCACACTCAGGCTGTCACATTCTGCCATTGCCCGATTCATAAAATCCAAAGACTTCGCGGTTTTTGCCGAACGCACAGCAATCTTGATGTCTGCCACAGCTACTGTAGATTCTGCGTAATCCCGAATGATTGCATCCTTTGCTTCTCTTCCGGCCTTCTTAATTGCCTCCAGAGCGGCTCTGTCGATAATCACGTCGCACATCTGCCCGTCCCTGGTGTGAAGAAGAGACTCATAGGCCTCGCCCGCTGCCTCCTGCATCTCCTTCGGAAGCCGGTCGAACTCCT
This sequence comes from uncultured Dorea sp., assembly GCA_948468495.1. The sequence goes on from CAOKJI010000027.1 coordinate 5,616, forward strand.
TCTCCTTCACGATTGCAAGCATCTCCTCTCCCGGAATGCTTACATCGTCATAAAAGATATGGCGTTCCATCTCTTCCGTACACACTTCTTTGATTGCAGCCTTCAGATTGTGGAACAGCTTGGGATAAGACAGCACGTTAAATGTCTCCATCGGTATGTGAAGTTCCTTCACAATCTCCCAAATCTTCTCCTCTTCTCTGGACAGCATGGCTTCCGCATTCAAACCGGTCTCCGTATCTCCCCAGCCCTTTTCGGATAAGAGCTGCAGACACTGTTCATAAGTCTGGCATGCCATAAGCTGGTCAATGCCGGAATTTGAAAACAGCGATACCTCCAGCGCCCGTATGCGTGCAACCGCGTAAGTATATTGTTCACTCATGCTACATTTTCCTTTCTTACGCGTTAAAATAGAATATGATGAATCTTATCAGCAAACTCATCTCTCTTCGCATCAAATATTGCCCTTAATGTACAGTTCTCTTCGATTCCGCCATAAGCGAGAACAAAACCGTTCTCAATATTTCTTCCTTCTCCTGAAATATCAAGCATTCCGCCTTTCGTTTCCGCAAGCTTCTTCACATCACTCTTAAAACCATCCGGCATCCTGCTCAAGTCTGCCTGTGAAAAATATATGAATCCCTCCTGCGGAAGCACATATTTCTCCGCCAGCTTAAGGAGCATTGCGAAATATTCGCCTGTTTCCATCGTCTTCAGTCTGTCGTAAGACTGGTCTAACACGTCCGCGATTACTTCCTGCTTCGCAGCCAGAAGTTTCGTTCTCTTCTGCAGATCGATGGATGAGAGGATTCTCTCTCTATAGTTCGCAACATCCTTGTCTGATCTTTGGGAAATGCTCGCGACGGACTTCTCGGCATCTGCTTTTGCCTCTTCAAGAATCTCTTCTGCCTTGCGGTTCGCTTCTGCTACCTTACTGTCAGCCAAAGCCTTCGCTTCGTCCAGAATCTGACTTTTCATTTTCTCTAATCCAGTCATGCTTCGCTCTCCTTTTCCCTGATTTCTCCTACCTGTTTCGTCCTTAAACCTGTACGCCGCTTACAGCAAGGAAAGAAATCAGAAGTGCAAGGATTGCGTATGTCTCAACCATTGCAGGGAACAGCATAGCTTTACCGAACTGATCCGGTCTCTTTGCGATGATTCCGATAGATGCAGCGGATGTCATTCCCTGATATTTACCGGAAATTAAGCCTACAATACCGATTGGCAGACATGCTGCAAGAATCAAAAGTCCTGTCTGCGGGTCAAGCTGCGCTGCGCCGCCGCCGATAATACCAACCTTAGACAATGTGATGAAACCAATCAGCAGTCCGTACAGACCCTGCGTACCAGGCAGAAGCTGCATAACCAGTACCTGACCGAACTTGCTCGGGTCCTCTGTAACAACGCCTGCCGCTGCCTGACCTGCAATACCTACGCCGATTGCAGAACCTGCTCCTGCAAGAAATACCGCTACTGCTGCGCCAAGCAGTGCATATACAAGCCCTAAATTACTCCAAATACTGATACCTTCCATTATAGTGTTCCTCCTTTAATTATCATTTTTAACTAATTACTTTCACTTCCATCCTGAATGGTTACGTACATCGTATCTGACTCAAACGGATGAAATGCCTTGCCGCCGCCCTCGTAGAACTTTCCGAAGAACTCTACAAACTGAAGACGGTTGGTGTGTACATAAGCTCCCAGCAGATTAATTGCAAGATTCAGCGTATGTCCCACAATAAATATAATAATAAATACAATCGCTCCCACGATACCGCTTCCTGCCATGCTTGCCATCTGATTAATTACCGAAGCAATAACTCCGGTAGCAAGTCCTAACGCCAGCAGACGGGAATAGGATAACACGTCGCTGAGCCACCCTGTGATATTATAAAGATCGTATGCGCCCAGAGCCAGCCTCAATGCCGGATTCTTATTCTCACGTCCCGACATCAGTACCAGTCCCAAAGCTCCGACGATTGCAAGCCCCTTCGCCAATGTGTTAAGGGCAGGCGGAAATACCACCTTCGAGCCCATGATTGAGGCGAAGATATCGGTCGGAATCAGCATCAGGATCAGACCGATAAGAAATGCATACCATAAAACTACATCACAGAAAAAGTCCAGCGTCTTTCCATCCTTAATCAGCATATAGCCCTTAATTCCCAATCCTACAAACAAGTGGACAAGCCCAAATGCCAGGGAATAAATCAGAAGCTTCATTGGATCATTTAACGGTGCAAACCACAGCGCCGGAACTGTAACCGTCTTTCCGAAGAAAGTTGCCGATACAATATCCACCACATTTCCAAAGTATCCGCCAAAGAGAATACCCCAGATTAATGTAGAAATGCCACAGTACATGAACATCTTCATCATCTTTTTCATTCCTGCGCCCATACGTGGAAACTTCTTCAATACCACAAAACATGCAATCGCTAAAATCGCTCCATATGCCGCGTCGGATAACATCATACCAAAGAAGAATACATAGAAGAACGACATGATTGTCGTCGGATCAAATTCTCCTTTATGCGGCAGCGCGTAGGATTCCAAAACCCCTTCCACACTGGCCGAAAAACTGTTGTTACTTAAAATTACCGGCGGCTCCTCTTCTTCTTTCAACTCTTCCACATCAATGATACAGTCAAATCTGTCTCCAATGGCCTTCTCTACAGAAGAAACATACCTCTTCGCAACATAACCGCTGATGATAAAGGTTCGCTGTGACTGTGGAAGGGTTCCGAGTATCTCATACTTTTCTGCACGGATACGGAAATAATCGGATATCACCTTCAGCTCTTCGCGGATGCCTTCTTTGCCCGCGATCTCCTTCGTAATCTCAGTGATTCTCGATTCTAATTTTGCCTTCTGTGATTCAAAATCATCCTTTGCCTGCCGGGGCGTCTTATCCGTCAGCTGCGTGGGCCTTGCAAAGCCTCCCGCTCTCAGCGCATCCTCTACGGCGCGCTCTTCCTTCTTCATGCAGAATACAGCCAGATATGCCGCGTCCTTATCGGAAGCAATCAGTTCCGCATCCACAGCCTCAACATCCGGCGCATGTTCTGCAATCAGCGAATATACCTCCTCCTGAGTGGTTCCCGGAGCCATAGTTCCCAGCATCATAGCCGCCTTTGACGTCCCGCCAAAATTCATCGGCACGTCCAAAGCCATCCAAGGGGTCAGGCTCTCAATCTGATTCTCCAGTTTCAGAATGCCCGCTTTACTCTCTGCTATTTCCTTACTTAAGTCTAACAGCCCTTTGGCGTCCCTCATAATTTCCTTTTTTCTGGAAACAGTCTTCTGGAACTGATCCTGTCCCACAAGCTTCTTCCCTTCCAGACCTGCAAACAGGGACTTCTTCTCAGGAGCATACTGATTCAGAACATCCAGTGCGTGATCCGCTGTCTGAGCGTTCCTCTCAAACCCCTGTCTGGCATTCATTGTGTCCATCCGTTCAAAGCCTTCATCATCCTCTATCATATGATTAATCTCCATGACTCCCATGGACTGAAGCTTCTCCAGAATGGCTTTACGGTCTTTCTTAAGCGCGCAGATACTCACTCTTTGCATCTGCAGTACTGCCATAACCGCATCCCTCCTTTACTCATTACTGTCTGCCGGACTATGCAATATCCGCGATAACGGCTGCTATGGCAGCTTCCGCCTTCTGTCCCGCATCTGTCTTAAGAGAGGCGATCTGCTTATCCACATCCTGTAATGCTTTCTTAACAGATTCGTCACCTTCCGCTTTAACCGCCGCCAGTTCAGCATCGGCTTTCGCTTTTGCCTTCTTAACGACCTGCTCCTTCACCTCCCTGGCTTCTGCAGATGCCCTCTCCAAAATCTCAGAGCATTTATCCTCCGCCTGCTTCACCAGCTCGTCGGCTCCTCGCTCCGCTTCTTTGATTGTACGAATAGTCTCCTCTACCATCTATTCACCACCTCTCTTTTATTTACGAAGTAAAAAAACACTCCATCTTATTATACTTCGCCTCCGGCTAAAAATCCATTTATTTTACCAAATCCTTTCATTTTTTTGTAAAATTTCTTAGTATTTTCCAACTTTTTATGCATTATTTTCTAAATAGCGTAGAAAATGCTATCTAATCGTTCGCCTCACAAAGCAAAATCTCTCTTTACGTCTCCCACTCCAGCCTGTGCAAACGTCCTTCCAGATTCATCCCTGCAAATCCATTCTGTCTCAATGCCTCATACAAAACAATCGCAGCAGAATTTCCAAGATTCAGAGACCGGGTATCTCCCACCATAGGAATCCGGATGGCATTCTCCTTGTGCCCAACCAGTATCTCCTCCGGTATTCCCCCGCTCTCCTTCCCAAACATCAGATAACAGTCCGGTTCATATTGAATCTGGGTATAAATATTCGGCGCCTTTGTGGTAGCCATATATATCTTCACACCCGGATTCCTCTCCATAAAGTCCTGATAATCAATATAAGTAGTTACGTCCAAATCCTTCCAGTAATCCATCCCGGCGCGCCTTAGACTCTTCTCATCCAGCCGGAACCCGAGAGGCTCAATCAAATGAAGCCTGGTATTCGTGGCCACGCAAGTGCGGCCGATATTCCCCGTATTTGCCGGAATTTCCGGCTCGTATAATACAATGTTAAGCATTGCTTAACTCCCTTCTGTGCAAAATGTCCTATCGCATCTTTTAAAAGTTCAAAGCTCCAGCTGCCTCAGTTCCTGATTCGCTGTTTCGTACAAATAGACCTTGTTCGACAGGATTTCTGACGGATCGAATGTTTTGTTCATCTGCTTAATCCGCATAAGTATATTTCGTGGTTGTATCGTGCCTTTTTTATGAAGTCTGGCTTCGCTGGTGCCCGTGAAAGCTATATAATAATCGTCTCCGAATAGCTCTGCGATACGCTTCATTACTCCGGGATAAAACATAGCAATCGCGCCGTTTATCTGCGCTGTCGTTGTCACAGTCGGCACTGCAAGCGGTGAAAGTGAAGTTATATCACTGTTCAGCGCCATAAACGCGCCTCTGTGATAAGGTGGATTTACTAAGTCCATCGGCTTTAAGTATATGCGTGGCGGCGCCATGATATATGTATTGCTCATCGCATTCTCCCACACTTCTTCTTCATCTATCCCCCATGCCTGCATCGAAGTTTTGGGTATCTTAACAGACAACACATCATGTATTTTGCCAACATATTCATCACTTGCAAGAATATAGAGAACCAGCACCATATCGCCAATGCGCCTGTAAATATGATTCTTCAGTTCATATCGGTGGTCGTTGAAATTCAGCGGACGGATGAAAAGCCTGTCTT
>CAOKJI010000028.1 GCA_948468495.1 uncultured Dorea sp.
CCCCATGTGGCTGAATACTCTTTGTGAGGAAAAAAGCATCAACTTTTCAAAAGTACTGCAGGATGCTTTATTGACAAAAGTACAATCACTATGATTAGTACAGCTTTGCATAATTAACGGCGAATACTGAACTAAATTATCTTTAAACGGAAATATCGTGACAGAATGCAGGATTTTTCAAAGCTGCAATCCTGCATCCTGTCATAAGTTAAGCAGATTTAATCTTTAATCACAGAAGGCCGCATAGAAGCCATCTCTTGCAGCATTTCCTACAATACCAATTTCTACACAATCTCCAATGACTTTAACATTTTTATTCTTAAAGAATATATCTTCGGCAATCTTATTATTTGGTCTTGTTCCAAATGCGCTAATACAAGTATCCGCCATAATAACCTCTTCCTTTCCGTCTGCACGATGAATAGCGGCGCCGCCTGCAAGAAATTCAAGAATCTTAGCGCCTGTAACAATCTTAACTCCATACTGCGACAGCTTTTCAAGCAAAATAATCTTATCAGCCATCTTAAGTTCCGCTGAATCCCGTCCCTTACAACACCTTAGCGGTTATTCTGAAGGAAAGCGTACCTGCTTTATTAAAACCCTACTTAAAATGATAAAAATTTAAGAGATAATCAGCCGGAATACCTGCTCCGCCGCCAGCTCCATATTCCTCCTGGCCCGCTCCGAATCCATAGCCTCTTCCAGCGTAGTCACGCCCCGCACAATCGGGAAAAATGCGTCAATCCCTCTGGCATTACATTCGGCCGCGTCTTCAGTAACGCTCCCTGCAAAAGCAACGACTTTGCAGCCATACTTCTTCGCCAGGGCCGCAACGCCTACCGGGACTTTTCCCATAGCGGTCTGGAAATCCAGCCTGCCTTCTCCGGTAACCACAATATCCGAATCCCGGATTTCTTCTTCCAGACGAACCGCCTGTAATACAATCTCTATCCCGGACTTTAATTCTGCGCCCGGCATATAGCTTAGAAATGCAAAACCCAGTCCTCCGGCCGCCCCGGCCCCTGCCGCGGCGCTGTTATCCTTCCCCAGCCACTCGGAGGTCTTCCGGGCATAATGCTTCATCTTCCCGTCGAGAATCTGCTTCTCTTCCTCCTTCACACCCTTCTGCGGCCCGTATACATAAACTGCGCCATGATCTCCGCACAAGGGATTTGTAACGTCGCAGGCTATTTGAAAGTGACAGTCCTTAAGTTCCGGCAGAACCTCCTCTTTCCTAATTTCTGCGATTTTATCAAGTTCTCCCGCTCCCTGACTAATCCTCTTTCCTGATTCGTCCAGAAATTCATACCCCAGCGCCATAAGCATCCCCACGCCGCCGTCTGTGGTGGCGCTTCCTCCAATGCCAATGATGAACTCTCTGCATCCCCTGCAGAGGGCGTCCGCAATCATCTCGCCTACGCCGTAAGTAGTTGCTTTCCAGGGATTCAAATCCTCTGGTCTGACCAGCATAATTCCCGCTGCCTCCGCCATCTCCATAACCGCCGTTCTGCCGTCTGCCATGATACCGTATCTGGCATGGACGCGGTCTCCCAGAGGGCTTGTTACTTCTGTATATACGTATTCTCCTCCCAGTCCTTCCACCAGAGCTTCTGTTGTGCCCTCGCCTCCGTCGGCCAGCGGCTTCACAACAACCTGCGCGTTACAGGCCCTCCGAATACCTTCTTTTGCAGCTCCTCCCGCCTCCATAGAAGACATACTCCCCTTAAAAGAATCAATCGCAACAGTAACCTTCAATTCTTTTTCCTCCTCAATCCTTACATAATCCCAAAGTCTTCATTCTGGTACGCCCGCGTAAACTCATTATGATTCTCGATTATGATATTATTCAACCTCGCAATTTTTTCGCGAAATACCTATTCTATCATTTCGTAGGTCTGTTTCCTAACCGAGCCGGCATGCACCGGGCAGCCGTTCATCCCGCGGCTTCGCTGTTACGGAAACCAGCCCGTTAAATGTTTGCTTTCTGACCGGATGGAGCACTAGTTTCCTGATTATCTCTTCGGAACGCCTCATAGTCTGTCGTAACATGCTTTCTCATCGCCTGCTCCGCGCCTTCCGCGTCGTGTTCTGCCAGCGCCTTATAAATCGCCGCATGTTCGTCGATGAAGTCCTCCTCATGAATCGTCTGGTAAAATTCGTTATTCCTTACCAGCGCCATTAAGGCCTGATTGTTATCCAGATATTTCTGTATAAAATGGTGCCTGCAAGCCTTGGAAATCAAGGCGTGAAATTTCGTATTTGCCTCAATAATTAACGCATAATTTTTCTCAATTACTTCTCCCCGGTACTTTTCAATCGAATCGACGCATTCTTTCATCTGCCTTAACGCCTCATCGTCAATCCGCTCTGCCGCAAGCCGGGCGGCAAAGGGCTCAAGGGCAATCCTGCTTTCATATACCTCTATAGAAGTCTGATAATCCATTGGATTTACCATAAGCCCGTCTCCCTTATCCACAAGAAGTTCGTCCGCGCACAGCATGCGCAGCGCTTCCCGCACCGGACTGCGGCTGACATTCAACTCTTTCGCAATTTTACTTTCGATCAGTTTTTCTCCATTTACAATCTTCCCATATATAATCTGGTTCCGGAGATACTCGTATACCTGCTTATGTAATGGCTGGCTTTTCGTGACAAACGACTGTTCCATACTTTTCTTCTCCCGTCCGCTTCTTTCATTGCAGCAGCATTTTTTTGCTGCATACTGTCGACACTCGATTAGATTATTGTATCACAGCCTTTGTCCCTTTGGCTATATGGAATTTACGATATTTTGCGCCCGTCCATCCAGAAAAGCGCGGAGATTATCCGCTGCCGCGTCCATCAGCCGCTGACGCGACTCCTTCGGCGCCCATGCAATATGCGGCGTAAGAATGATATTCTCAGCTTCCAGTAACGGATTATCCATTCTGACCGGTTCTGTTGATACAACATCAACCGCCGCTCCGGCAACCTTCCCACCATTCAGCGCGTCTCTCAAATCTTCTTCTATAATCAGCCCTCCTCTGGAAGTATTAATAATCATTACGCCGTCTTTCATTTTCGCAATTGTTTCCCTGTTAATCATCCCCTGTGTAGAAGGAAATAACGGGCAATGCAGGGATATCACATCAGAATTTGCAAGAAGGGTATCCAAATCTGTATACTCCTGGGTATTTCCTGCAGGGTGAAGTTCTCCGGCAGGAGCATGCGTTATGGCGCCCCCTTTGGTATCCCGGCAGGTTTCTCTCTCCGGCGCTGCCTTCCGGGATGTGTCAAATGCAAGCACTTTCATCCCTAATGCCTGCGCAATCCCCGCCGTCGCCTGCCCGATTTTCCCGAAACCGATAATCCCCATCGTCTTCCCGACCAGTTCCACCTGCGGATAGTTCCAGAAACACCAGTCTCTGCATCTGCTCCACTGCCCTTCCTTCACCGCATTAGAATGAGCCCCGATATGATGGCAAAGCTCCAGAAGCAGCCCAATTGCAAACTGCGCCACAGACGCAGTCCCGTAAGTCGGTATATTTGACACAGGGATTCCCTTTTCCCCGGCCGCTCTGGTATCCACAACATTATAGCCCGTTGCCAGCACTCCAATAAACCGAATCTCCGGGCATCTATCCAGCGTCTCTTTCGTAATCGGCGTCTTATTAGTAAAAACAATCTCTGCATCGCCGATTCGCTCCGCCGCTTCCTCCGGCTTCGTACGGTCATATACCGTAACCTCTCCCACAGCTTCCAGTCCTTCCCAGGAAAGATCTCCCGGATTCAGTGTATAACCGTCTAATACTACTATCTTCATTGATTTATCCTCTCTCTCTGTAATTTCTATAGGAAACGTCATAAATTTTCCCTTATGACGTTTCCGTCAGGCAGCCCTGGGCCGCGCAGGTAAAATTTATTTGTCGTTTACTATAAGCCTAATTCACATACCCCGGGTGCTTATCAATCCACTGCATGTATTCCGCAAATGCCCTGTCCAGATTATATTCCGGCTCGTATCCCGTATCCTCCTTCAAACGGTTTAACTGCATCGGGGCATTGTCCAGAATCTGATTTACCCGAATCGTAGCCTGTTCCGGCATAGACGCCATTTCCCACTGAAAATCCGGGAATTTTTCTTTCAGCTTATCGCACCAGTCCGTAAGCGGCCAGATAAATCCGGAGCAGAGCGGATAAATATCATACTGCAATACGTCCGTATACATCAGCGCCCAGACTTCTGCGGCAATCTCTTTTCCATGGACCCAGTCTATTCTGTTTGGTTTCGGCAATACTACTCTCCCGCCTTTTCGCGCAATCGCCGTAGTCTGATAAATCAGACTCATGTAGCTACGCACCCCGGTACGCCTCTCCCAGTTTCCAAATACGTCCCCGATTCTCGCCACATATGCGTCCATATCAAATAATTCCCGGTATCTCTGTACAATCCGTTCACCGGTAAACTTTGACAGTTCATACAGGGAATGGGGATTGCCCTGGCTCACCCCTTCTACCAGCACATCACTGGTAAAACAGGTCTCGCCATAGCCGGACACTGAGCCAAGATAAATGAATCTGCGTATTCCATTTTCTCTTGCCGCGTCAAGCGTGTTCATTAGCCCCATACAGTTGATATCCATTACCTGTCTGGGATTCTCCATTTCCGATTCTTTTGAGGGAGTAACCGCCGCTCCGTTAATAACGTCCGTAATGTCATAATCCTTCATCATCGAAAACAGGAAGTCTCTGTCCAGCACATCCCCTAATACCTGCGTAAATTCTCCCTTCTTGGAAGACAGCTCTTTGGCTGCTTCTTCCTGCATCTTATGGCGCGCCACTGTGACAACATTTATCCCGCGCTCCAAAAAATACTCTGCAATATTCATACATACGAATCCATTGCCTCCGGTAATCAGTACATTTCCTCTCTTCATCCTCGTTCTCCCTTCCGCTAGTCTAAAACAGGTTTTTTGCACTTCAAAAGTTTCCCTCTGAACCCGGTATCCCTGTATGCTCCGTTTTCTATAATCAGATTCCCCCTCACAATCGTATCTGTTACGGCTCCCGTCAGCTCCATTCCCTCGTAGGGCGAATAATCCGTCTGCATGTGCATATCTTTCCGGCTGATTCTATATTTCCTGGCCGGATCAATGACGGTGATATCCGCATCGCTGCCCGGCCGAATGACGCCTTTTTTCGGATAGAGTCCCATCAGCTTCGCCACATTTGCGGACGTCACTTCCACAAACCGCTCCATACTGATACGCTTTTTTACAACTCCTTCTGAAAATAATACCATGCCTCTTGTCTCCGCTGTCGGCAGACCCCCTGGGATTCTGGAATAATCGTCCTTATAAACCAGCTTCTGCGCATAAGAAAAATCTGTATGGTCGCTGTTAATCACGCTCACCTTTCCATTTTCAACCAACTTCCAGAGACTTTCCCGCTCCTTTTCTGAACGGACAGGAGGATTGCATACATATTTGCATCCGTCTTCCCTTTCGTATACTTCGTCGGACAGCGTCAGATAATGGGGACAGGTTTCCACATATACTTTTACCCCGTTCTGCCCTGCCTGCTTAATGAGCGATTCAATCTCTCCGGTCGTTACATGCGCGAATTCAACCGCCGCTTTCGTCTCCCGGGCCATCTCAATCACATCCGCGTAAGCCGTAAGTTCCGTAACCACAGGTCTTGACGCGGGATGGTATTTTGCTGCGGTATGTCCCGATTCCCTGTCTCTTTTTGCGATATACTCAATCATCTCATTGTGCTCTGCATGAACCATAACCAGCGCGTCTCTTTCCGCAGCCATTTGCAGAATCCTGTGAACCCCCGCCGCCTCAAGCATCAGCGAATTTCTATATACGGTAAACACCTTTACCGCCGGAAATCCTTCGTCCATCATTTCCCCAATCTCCTGAAAAGACTGTTCGTCCGCACTGGTAATACAGGGATGAAATGTATAATCCAGCACGCTGTTTCCTTCCGCTTCCTTCAGCTTCCGGTTCATAGCCATCCTCGGCGTTTCTCCTTCACAGAGAAATGTAAAATCAATGATACAGGTCGTGCCGCCGTAAGCTGCCGCAACCGTACCGTTATGATAATTATCCAGAGACGGAAATGGACCGGGACTCGCAATATGAATATGGGAATCCAGCATCCCTGGCATAACATACTTTCCTGATGCATCAACAATCTTTCCGGCTCCTCCCCACAGAGAAGAATCTCCCAATTCCACAATTTTCCCGTTCCTCACTCCGACGTCGCAGGCCATTGCCGCATCTGCATTGAACACCGTTCCGTTTTTAACAATTAAATCCAACATCTTTTTTATCTCCTTTCGCTTCTCTATCCGCGGCATTGCCGCCCTGCCGTCCGCCGGCAATGCCGCTCCCTGTAAAATCCCCGCCTGACTGTACGAAAACTGCTTACTGTACGTCATCCTGCGGGTATTTCTTCAAAATCCAGCATTTCATAAGAACATAGTACAGAACTCCCCCCACAATCAGCGCAACAAACAGCGCATAATCAGAAAAGATAAGTCCAAGAATAATGGATGGAATAAATACAATCAGCGCCGCCGGGTTATAATTTTTATAATACGTATACTGTCCTCCGGATTTGTACAGCTCATCCACATTAATTCTCCGTTTCCGTACAAAATAATAATCGCTGATGATAATCCCAATAATCGGCCCAAGCATGCAGGTGATAACCAGCAGTACGGAATTAAGCCGGTCTGCAAATACCCATGGCTGGCAGAGCAGACCTATAAGACCTGCTATAATTACCGCTTTTGCAAAGGTCAGTTTATGTGGGAATATATTCAGCAGTACGTATCCCGGAGGCAGCAGATTCTGACCTGTATTCGACGATACCTGCGCAAATACAACAAAGGATAGCAGAACCAGAATCATAATAACCGGATTATCCGCGAAAACTTCCGTCATAACCGTAATCGGATTCCACTCTCCCGTTGCAATTCCGCTGACCATGCCGACTGCCGTAAATCCCACCATAGGCAGCAGTAAGCCAAAAAACTGCGACCACATACTCCCGCTGTTCAATTTTACAAAAGAAAGCCCTGCGTCTACTTTGCCGGAAGCTGCCGCCGGCCGTTTCATAAAGCGTGTAAAATCCGAAATATTAACTGCCATCGTAATCTGCGCCCCTGCAAATGTAGTAACGGCAAGCAGCGGACTGATATTCCCCTGTCCCGGAGTGCTGAAAATATCCCAGCCAATATGATAACGCGTAACCAGATAGTACAAAATATAACCCGTAGTCAGCGTCAGCACAGGAATAGCGACCCAGTCGAACTTTGCAATCGCATCCACGCCAAGAGCCGTATTCAGAATCTGCAGCACCCCGAAAACCGCCAGAATCAGCATTGGATGGTCAAAGCCAAACAGATACTTCAAAATGGCATTAATTGCTTCGCTTCCCATCCATGTCTGAAAGCCAAACCAGTAAATCGCCGGTATCGCACGTACAATTCCCGGAAAATACGCCCCCTTATATCCAAAAGGCGCCCGCATATACACCGCATAGGGGATTCCATACCGCATTCCCACGTCTCCGGTCAGAATTAAGAACACCCATACCGCCAGATTACCAATGATACAAAACAGCAGAATCATCAGCGGCGAGAGATTCGGAAACATCTGAGCGCCAGAGATAAATGCAACCAGCTGGACATAGAACCCGATACACATCACAAAAAAAGTCAGAGACGTTATATTCCGCTGTTCATCGCTGGAAGGCGCAAGCTCATCATTTTTTAAATTGAGATTTGTCTGGTTTTCCGGTATTTCATTTTCTTTCTTCATTTGATTCATTCCCTTCTTCCTGTTATTTTTGTCATTTCCGAAATGATTTTCTTTTTCCGTCGACTGTCGACCGTCGACTTTATTAATATATTACAATAATTTTATAAATTCAACAATAGTTTTTTGCAATTTTATCAAAAAATATTCCACTGCGCCTTAATCCCCATCGAAGAGCTTGTAAAATCAGGAAAAACTTGGAAACGTAAAAGAAAACATATATAATCTTGATTAAGAAAGCCTTAATGGGCAGAAATTTTCAATGAGAATATTAGAGAAAAGCCCGGACATCTTGCTTGCCGGATTGGGGTAAAGGTATATCGGAAGCGGAATATTACCTGATGGATATAGGATGAAGGAGGCAGGGTGCAGACAGCCTATGAATGACTGTATGCACCCTCCGGGTACCCCATTATGGCCATTCGGCCGTTTCACAAGGTATCGAACAATATTCTTATTCTGTTAAATCAATCCCAACTCTTCCATGCTCATAGCATGTACGCTTGTGTACCCACCATCCACAAAGAGTACCTGCCCGGTCACAAAGTTCGACGCATCCGACGCCAGATAATACGCCGCGCCAATCAGTTCTTCCGCCTCCAGGCAGCGCCGGAAAGGCGTCAGTTTCTGGACCGCTTCAAAATACTCTTTCGGTTGATGGGAAATAAAAGGAGTATGAATCCAGAAGGGCGCAATCCCATTGACATTAATATTGTAAGGCGCCATCTCATTGGCGAAGCTCCTTATAATCGCATGGACGCCTGCTTTGCTTGCTTCATACGTCATAGTAACATCCATGTGGGACAACGCCCCGCCTACGGAACCGATGTCCACGATTTTACCATAATTCTGCTTTTTCATAACCCTCGCAACAGCCTGATTGATATAGATGGTTCCTTTTAAGTTAATGTCGATTACAAAGTCAACATCCTCCTGTGTATGCTCTGTACACACTTTATTCTTCGTCACTCCTGCCGTATGTATGAGAATATCGATTCTTCCATACCTTCCGACCGCCTCGTCTACTGCGGCGTTAACGCTTTTCTGGTCCGCAATATTTCCTGTTACGTACGCAGCGTCAATTCCTAATTCCTCCAATTCAGAACAGGTTTTTTCGCAGGCTTCTTCTTTCACATCAAATAAGATTATCCTGGCTTTCTGCAGACCAAATCCTTTTGCGCATATCCTGCCTACCCCGCCCGCGCCGGTAATCAATACAACTTTATCTTCAAAATTAAATAATTCCTCTACTTTGATATTCGTAACAACTGGTTTCATTTCCATAAATAAACCTCCTCGCTTTTTGCTTATGTATTCTCAAATCACACCTTAACACATACCCTCCGGGCTGGCAGACAAATTCCGGCAAAGTATTGGCGTAAGGGCAGGAAAACAAATTTCCTGCCCTGGAGCATGTTCCCTGATTACTTTCTGAAGATAGCAATACAGCATATTTTTCGGGGTAATATACACATTTGCTTATCTTCTCCTGATTCAATCCGCGTCCGCGAATCAACATGTAAACTGCAGCAACTTAGCGTTTCTTTCTGTTCGGGGCGGCATGTATACATCTTCCATATACATCCAGCGCCGCCTCCCGCACCGTTTCACTTACTGTAGGATGCGAGTGAATCGTTGAGATAAACTCATCCACCGTAAGTTCTGCGCCTATAGCTATTGCGGCTTCTGAAATCAAATCTGTGGCTCTCGGTCCGATGATATGAACGCCAAGAATTTCTCCATACTTTTTACCGGCAATAATCTTCACCATTCCCTCCCCTCCATTGATAATAAGGGCCTTGCCATTGCCTGCCATCCGGAACCTTCCTACAGCATATGCAAGGCCCTGCTCCTTACATTTTTCTTCTGTCAGTCCCACTGCCGCCGCCTCCGGGAACATGTATACGCAGGTCGGATTCGTTGTTTCATCGTATACGGAATCCATCCCGCATATATGTTCCACAGCAGTCTCTCCCATTGCAGAAGCCGTATGTGCAAGCTGGGCATAGCCCGATGTACAATCGCCGATGGCATACACGCCCGGTATGTTTGTCTGCATGCTTTCATTCACCTTAATGCGGCCCCGGTCATGCTCTATATTTCCTGCGGCAAGATTCAGAGATTCTGTATTGGCTCTGCGTCCCACTGCAACAAGTACCTTTTCCGCCGCGAATCTTACTTCTTTGCCGGATTTGTCTTTGCAAATAACGACTGCTCCTTCCCCGTTTTTCTCAATTGCCTGTACCGGATGCTCAAGATGGAATGCGATTCCCATTTTCTTCATGTGCTCAATCCCAACCTGACAGATTTCTCCATCCAGCATCGGCAGCATATGATCAGCGGCTTCTACAACCGTTATCTTTGTTCCAAATGCGGCGTACGCGCAGGCAAGTTCCAGCCCGATTACGCCCCCGCCGATTACAACCATGGATTCCGGCAGTTTTTCTAACGAAAGCGCACCTGTTGAATCGATTA
The DNA here is from genome assembly GCA_948468495.1 of uncultured Dorea sp. Next base: position 10,287 of record CAOKJI010000028.1, read on the forward strand.
CAGACGGATTATCATTTAACCCAGGAATCGGCGGCCTTGCATTCACTGACCCGACAGCTATAATTATTGCGTCCGCCGACATGGCTTCCCTGCTTCCGTCTGTTCTGAGGACGGATAGTTTTCCCGGAGCAGTAAATTCCGCCGCGCCCTCTACAACTTTTACTTTGTTCATTCTAAGCAGGCCGGCAATCCCTGTTGTTAACTTTCTGGCGATATCATTTTTATGGCTGATTACTTTTCCAAAATTTACGTTCAGTCCGCTCACTTCGATACCGATTTCTTCTCCCTGGTTCCGTATTTCTTCGGCAAGCTTTGCGCTGTGCAGCAGGCATTTCGTGGGAATGCATCCCACATTCAGGCATGTCCCTCCCAGATGCTGCTTTTCAATCAGCGTAACCTCCGCGCCAAGCTGGCCTGCCCGAATTGCCGCCACATAGCCGCCCGGACCTCCTCCTATGATAATAATCTTCATCTTTCCTACCTCTTTCATTACTGTTTGCCGGGCATCTGACCTGCTCCGATTCCTATACCAAAGTTTTCGGGACAAATCAGATACCCCCGCAGACTGTAATCCTCCTTACGCTTCTACTTCAGAATG
>CAOKJI010000029.1 GCA_948468495.1 uncultured Dorea sp.
AGACGGAGCAGCGTGCTCTTCCCACAGCCTGACTGCCCCAAAATCCCGACAAACTCTCCAGCCTTAACCTCTGCATCGATATCTTTTAATACTAGATTACTGTTTCCCTCATAAGAAAAGGATACTTTGTCAATCTTAATCAATTCCATATATACAAACCCCATAAATATTCCGCTACATTCAAGCCATTATCCAGACCTGATTAATCTATAACTGCCTGATATACTGTTTTCACTATACCTTATACGAATACATTTGTCTAATTCGCATAACCAATAAGTATTTCTTCTTATCGAAAACATCTATACCTTAAGACGTTCCCCTTGGAGAACTTTGCTGTATATCAAAAAAACACACCAGATAAATCTTATCCGGCATGTCTTTTAATTCCCAACTCTTTCTTCTTCAAAAGATTAAAATACTTTTCATGGGCTTCCTTATAATAACTGTTAAATTCCTCGTCCCTGCCAGAATGCAGCATAGAGATATAATCATGCACCTGATGCTTAATCTCCGGATTCGCTCTTGCCACAGTAGCCACGCCCATATTGGAACATACGTCCGAGATACGTTCCGCCTCAGTAAGAAGATTGAAAAATTCTGTTCCGTTAAATACATCGCATTCCCTGCTGCGGAGCCGCTCCAAATGATTATCCCTTAATACATTTACCATCTCATCCACAACTTCTTCCAGCGGCTCAATATGATGGGCCGCCGTCTGGTTCTGCTTGCGAAATGCTTCCGCCGTATAATCCTGAATCCGGTCGAGCAGCTCCTTCAGTACAGACAGCTCTGCCAGCGCATCACCGGAGAATACATTATCGCTTTCCTTCATCTCTCTGGCAATCTTAACGATATTCACAGCATGATCCCCCAGACGCTCAAACTCTGTAATCGCGGAAAAGTAATAATTCATAATCTCCACGTGGTAAGGCAGAGTAATCTTCGCAGAAATCTGCACCAGATAATTACTAATCCGGTCCGCCATGATATCAATATAATCCTCGTCTTCTTCAATCTGCCGTACAGCCCTTTCATCATACTTTGTAAAAAGCTCAAAAGCCAGATTGATATTCCTTCTGGCCAGCTTACACATCTCCAAAAGCAGCTCATAGCAGCGTCCAAAAGCCAGGGCCGGCGTATCGATAAAGATTGGATTCAGAGCGTCCAGCATCTCGTCGTACTTCCCGGCCGGATTCGGTTCTTCTTTTACAATCCTGTAACTGAATTTCTCAAAAACACCCACCAGCGGAAGCAGCAGGACAGCGCATGCCAGATTAAATACTGTGTTTGTATTCGCAATCCCTCCGGAATAGATGGTACTGTTCCACATCCCATCCAGAAGCCCAGCCTTATGTATCGCTGTCACAACCACCAGAATCAGCGCAGATTTGCATAGGTTAAACAAAATATTCACCATGCCTACCCGTTTTGCATCCGGCTTTGCTCCGATGTTGCAGACAATTGCCGTCGTCACGCAATCCCCCAGATAGATTCCTACCAGCACAGCGTAGATAGCGCTGAATGTCAACTGACCAGAGGTGGAAAACGCCTGCAGAATACCAATCGTCGCAGATGAACTCTGCAGCACAAACGCCACTCCTGCTCCAACCAGATAACCAATCAGAGGATTATTTCCCAGTCCGGCAAAAAGCTTCTCCACAATTCCGCTTTCCGTCAGGGTACTTACCGCATCCGTCATATTTAAAAGACCCGAGAAAAGAACGCCAAACCCGATGATAATCTGACCGATATTATCCGAATCCTTGAATTTCACACCCATAATGATGATGATTCCGACAATCAATGCCAGCGGCGCCAGCGTAGACGGATTAAAAAAACGCAGAATAAAAGCCCCGTCAGAATTCAAATCCAGGAGTCTTATAATCTGACCGGTAACCGTCGTACCTACATTGGCGCCTATCACAACGCCCAGAGACTGCCGCAGGGAAATGATTCCCGCCCCCACAAGACCTGAGGTAATTACAATCGTCGCTGTTGACGACTGAATAATAGCCGTCATCACAAGCCCCAGCAGAAATGCCTTTACCGGAGTGTTGGTTGCCTTTTCCATCGCTTTCTTAAGCGTACCAGAAGACCCAGCCTTTAGTCCGTCTCCCATCAGGCGCATTCCATACAGGAACATCGCAAGTCCGCCCAATAGCGTAATACCATCAAAAATGTCCATATTCATTCACCCGTACAATCTTAAAAATTATATCCCTTTCAGATTTTACCAAGAATCTACAGGAATTACTATAGTTTTACAAGATTTTCCAAGATAAATTAATAAAGTCATTACAGTTCCACGCAGTTTGCAGACCAGAGCAAGCGGCGTGGAACTGTAACGCAAAGTCAAAGACCTTTCATCATGCGCGTGGACGCTAGACAGGTTTCTCCGTTATGAAAATAGATGATTCGGTTTTTAGCGTCTATTTCTTTTATGTTATTTTTATTTACCAGAAATGACCGATGGCAGCGTACAAAATTATCGCCCAATGTGCCTGCCAGCTCTTTCATGGTACTTTGAAATTCAATCTGACGGTCTTTCGCATGAAGAATGACTTTGTGAATATTACTGGAAGTTTCAAAAAAGAAAATATCGTCATAATCTACGCTGATTTTCCGTCCGCCGGCTTATACCCTGAAATATGTAAAACATTATTGTATATCATTCTTCCGACAGAGCCATTTTGTCCCGGAATCAAATCATCAAACAGATAGATGGTTATAAGGAGGACGAATGCAGCGTCTATCAAATACCATGTCTGCGGAAGGCGTAAAATACCTTTGCCTGACAGTAATAAACCTTTCAGCAGCCTGCCGCAAAACAGCGTAATAAAATAAAACAGCAAAATGTAAATCAGCCTGACGCCAAAAGAGACATACTTCTGCCAGGTGAAAGACAGCGGAATCAGCATATGCAAAAGATTCGCCAACAAATTATCCGCCGCGATGGTAAGCACACATCCAATCATGCCCATACAAATATTCTGGGGTGCGGTATCCCGGTAAGCCGCCAGACCATAAATACAAACTGCCGCCAGAATACCAAACAGACCGTATGGGATACAGGACAGGAGCGTTACAGGCATTCCTGCAAGCAGCAGAAGTATATAAAGCGCCAGAAACGCTTTTAAGCTCATACGTTTGGGCCATACATTACAAATAGCAAGAGAAAGCTCAAAAAAAGACAACAGCATTTCAGCATTGCTCTCCTTTCGGGATTTTCTTCCCTGATTATACGATATGTGATTCTTTGTATCAAGCGCCGCTCTGCGAAAATGATGAATAAGCGCATGTTTTGTCTGTAAAAAAAGCGTTTATTTACAAAACGATACATTTTACGACTATTTTAATAGAACTATTGTTTTCTCTGATATACTGCTCTGCAACAGATATATTTGCTTTGGAAGGAGACAGAAAGTTATGAAAGAATTTTTGAAAACAGCTGCCATAACAGCAGTAATAGTGATTGTTTTAATGTTAATCAACGTGTACGGCAATATGCATGGCATTGACTTAGATTCATTTACAAACAATCTGGTGATAGCGCTTTGTGCTATAATCATTTATCGCGACTTAACCAGGAATAAGAAAAACTAAGTCAATAGATAAAAACCGACCTCCAATCGTTAGACTTTCGCTCTAACTTTTGGAGGTCAGTTCCGCCTGAGCGGCGCTTTTCTTTCTTTAAATTAATCCCGCAGTAAATTATTTCAGATTAACCTCTGCGCCTTCGCCTTCCAGCTTAGCCTTGATTTCCTCAGCCTCTGCCTTGGATACAGCTTCTTTTACTACCTTCGGAGCGCCGTCTACCAGAGCCTTAGCTTCCTTCAGACCAAGACCGGTAATCTCACGAACAACCTTGATAACCTTAACCTTAGATGCGCCTGCAGATACTAACTCTACATCAAACTCATCCTTCTCTTCTGCTGCCGGAGCATCTCCGCCTGCTGCTGCAACTACTACGCCTGCTGCTGCAGATACACCAAATTCTTCTTCACATGCTTTTACTAAATCATTCAACTCTAATACTGATAACTCTTTAATCGCATCAATAAACTCAGCTGTTGTTAACTTTGCCATTATATTTTCCTCCATTTTTATTCATTTCTTTGTCTGCTTTAACAATAAATTCCGCCAAATACACAACGTGTTCTAAGCTTCTGCCGGAGCTTCTTCGGCTGCTGCCGGCGTACAACCAGCCGCACCGCCCTTCTCTGCAATCTGGTTGAGAACACGGGCAAGATTGGTAATCGGTGACTGCATACTTCCAAGCAATCTGGAAATAAGTTCTTCTCTTGAAGGAATCTTCGCCAGTTCTGCAAGACCTGCCGCGTCATACTTCTCGCCTTCAACCACACCAGCCTTCAACTCAAGAGCCTTCGCATCCTTTGCAAACTTTGCAAGGATTCTTGCTGGCGCCGTCGCATCGTCTTTGGAAATCGCAATCGCGCTTGGGCCTTCCAGATACTCGTCTAACTGAGCAAAATCCGTACCTTCAAAAGCTCTCTTCATCATTGTGTTCTTACAAACTTTGTAAACAATTCCGGCTTCTCTCAGCTCTTTACGAAGAGCTGTATCCTGAGCAACCGTCAGTCCGCGATAGTCAACCAGCACAATTGACTGAGCGCCTTCGATATCATTTACAATAGCCTGTACGATAGGTTGTTTTAATTCAACTTTTGCCACGAATGGTGCACCTCCTTATAGATTTTGGTTTATACACCGCCGATAGATAAAAACCCCTGTGTCAAAAGACACAGAGGTTCATAAATTCACATCATACTGAATGCTGACACTTCGTTAAGTATACTCTGCATTCGTATCAAATCTATTCTTCCTCGGCAGGCGTTCTCATACTTACGCTTCTTAAGCACCTGCTGTCTTCGGCAGTCTTTTGCAAGAATAACACATTCGTCTCTCCTTGTCAAGATGCTTACAGAAACTTATAATTCCGTAACCGCGAAAATCATTTTTACTGGCTTTCCTTCAAAGTTCACCAGTTGATACTCCGTACCGGCCGGCAGGAAGAAGCAGTTCCCTTCTTCTACCACGAATGATTCCTGCTGCCCTGTAAGATTAACCGTTACCGGACCCTCTACACAGTAGAGCGCGCCGTCTCCCTTATGAGAATCCGGGTCGGAGCATCTCGGCCCGTAACCGCCCGCCGGAAGAATAAATTCTCCGAAGTGTCCATAGTCGTTCGATGTAATAAATCTCATCAGCATCGGGTGCTTGGTTCCATGGATATTGTTCAGTTTCTCAAAATCACGCACCGCATATACCGCTCCCGTCTTTCTTGGCCCCTCTGGGTCAACCGGGAAATGACCGATATCATCGGTGCATCCCTGGCGGGAGATATCCTGAATATGCTCTCTCATATCCGGCAGATTCGCGTTATTCGACCCCTTATAGAACTTGGTCTCCTCTTCCGTTGGAATTACTGCCGGCGGAATGGATTCGCTCCATGCCTTCGGGGTAATGAAGTATAGAATCCTCGCCTTATGGTCCGAGAAGTTATGGCAGCAGTGCCATGCTCCCTCCGGCATCCACAATCCTTCCCCTGTCTCAAGATATGCAAACTGTCCGTTCCCGCTTCTCTGAAGAACCGGACCGTCCAGAATATAATAAGACTCATCTCCCGGATGAATATCAAGCGGCGCAAACACGCCTCCCGGTCCCAGCTCGTAAATACCCAGCATAAAGGTATCCGTCGTAATTAACGTAAATGTATTATCCGATGTAAACGCGTTATTCGGCGGATAGAGAGCTGTTGAATACTCCTCTTTCCGAATCAGCATCGGTCTTTTTTCATCTGGCTCGAATGGGAAATGTCCCATAATCTCCATTAATTTAGCCATAATAATACTCCTCCATACCAATCTTTTCTATTATAAGATACTGTTTCTTATACTGCTTCATCCAGTCGGTTCATAACTTCGCCGACCAAATGAAGCATCGCTGTCTCTCATTCAGAGACGTCCTCCCAATTACTCTGTCACGCTGATGCGTTCAACTTCTTCTTCCTCTGCCGACGGCTCCTTCTTGAATGCAAGAATAATAGCCGTAGATACGGCCGCTCCGATAAGAAGCGCCAGAATCAGCATAATCGGCTTATTGCAGAGTCCAAACATAAACACTCCGCCATGAGGCGCCTGAATCGTACAACCAAACAGATAGGAACAGGTTGCAGACACAGCTGAGCCCGCCATGAAGCTTGGTACATACAACAGTGGATTTCCAGCTGCAAATGGAATTGCATACTCCGAAATCATTGCTGCTGCTCCGATAAAACATCCTGCCGTAGAAGATTTCTCAGCCGAGGTAAATTTCTTTTTCGCAATGCACATCGCTGCCGCTATTGCAAGCGGCGGCGCCATAGACGCTACGAAATTGGCTGCCATAGGCGCATAGTTGCCAGCTTCTAAAGTAGCGCACGCAAATGCGTATGCCGCTTTATTCACAGGTCCGCCAAGGTCAAATCCAAGCATCGCTCCCTGAATCAGTCCAAGAATAATAATTGAACTGCCGTCCAGTCCGCTGATAAATCCAAGCATCGCCTCGTTGAGCGCCGCAAATGGTTTTCCAATAACAATCTCCACAATAAAGCCCATTGCCAGTACAGATAATGTCGGAATAATAACTGTCGGCAGTAACGACCGGAGCGACGCCGGTACTGGAATCTTTTTCAGAGCATTTACAATATATCCGGCAATAATACCGGCAACGATTGCCGCAAGGAATCCTCCGCCAATATCATCACAGAGACAGCCCGCCACAAGACCCGCTGCCAGCGCCGGCTTATCACCGATAGAATACGCTACATATGCACAGAATATTGGAACCATCAGCGCAAACGCATCTTTGCCCCACCAGAATATCCTGCTCCAGAAGCCCGTCTCAGACTCCGTTACCGCTACCGCTCCGCCCCCTGCGAATCCGATTGCAACCAGAATACCGCCTGCCACAACAAAAGGCAGCATATAGGACACGCCGGTAAGCAGGGCTGTCTTAATTTCTTTTCCTATCTCTTTCATCTTTTGTCTCCTCCATCCTTTTAGAACGCATTTAAAACGCTCTGATTCACATAGTTATCTTCCTTCAATTTCCTTTATTACAATTGTCGGATCTGCAATGACTGCATGCGGGGTAAGCTTAATCAGTTTTCCCTCCGGCACCGAATCGAACCTGCGCCGCTGCAATATCCTTCGCCGATAGTTTATTCTCCTGACCCATCGCTCCCTGCGTCTCTACCTTAACTTTGTGTCCGTTTTTCTTACATACCTTCTGAATCGCTTCAGCAGCCATATAGGTATGCGCAATACCCGTTGCACATGAAGTAACGCCTACGATATACATAGTTCTCCTCCTTTATTCGGTTGTAAAATTCTCAATTTCCGCCACCATAGTTTCATAGCTGGCCGTCGTTGCCAGGACTTTCCGAAATTCCTCATGCATCATAAGTCTGGCTACCTGTGCCAGAATCTGCAGATGCTCATTCCTTGCTTCGCTGTTTCCGCCTTCAATCGCCAGCATAAATATGTATCTTACCAGTCCCTCCTCGCCGCAGGACTGATATAAAAGAGGCTCTTTTAATCTGACAAACCCAACGCCCGGCTGAACAACCTCGTCACAGATGCCATGGGGCATTGCAAGTTCATAATCCGCAAATACCGTCGGTCCCTCTTCTTCTCTTACACACAACGCATGGTAAAACGCTTCTTCACTGGTTGTAATGCCTGTTTTGTAAAACCGCTTTGCCATTTCCTTAAAAAGCTCATCTTTTGTCTGGAATGAATCCTCATCCAAAAGAACCATATCCTTCATGAGTACATCTGTTAATTTCAATACTTATCCCTCTCTTTTATCTACAGCGTGCCATTTCTAAACTCTGTAAGAACCATCTTCGCATACTCTTTCATATGTCCGGAACATGCCTCTGCAAGTTCATGATATGCAATCTTTCCATCGCTCGCCGCAATGGTATCAGCTGCAAATTTCGTTGCGCTCTTAGCCATGTATGAGTAGTAATTAATCTTAGAACAGCCTGCAGAAATCGCCGCTTTACACTGCTCAAAATCTACGCCCGACGAACCATGCATTACAATCCGGCACTCTGGTTTTACCGCTTTGCGGATTGCTTTTACCCGGTCAATATCAAGAACCGGAGGCTCCGCATAGATACCATGCATTGTCCCAAAACAAACCGCTAAAGCGTCAACTCCTGTTCTCTCGGCAAATTCAGCAGCCTGCTCCGGATCAGTAAAGAATTTCCTGATATCTGCATTGGTAAGAATCCGCTTCTCTTTATCTTCGCTGTCATCATGCGTATCCTCCATTGCGGACGCCATAATGCCCAGTTCGCCCTCTACCGTAATTCCTCTTTCATGAGCGAACTTTACAAACTCAGCCGTACGAGCTACATTCTCCTCAAAAGGAAGATCCGAATTATCAAACATAATAGACGGGAATCCTGCCTCTAAAGCCCTCATCAAAAATGTATAACTTTTGCCATGATCCAGATGTACGCATACCGGAACCGACGACGCCTTGGCAGCCTTTACCATCTCCGGACCCATTCTCTCAATCGGAATCAACGAATTATGAACTTCCGCATGGTCAATAATTACCGGAGTATTAAGCTCTTCGGCCGCCCCGATTACCGCGCGGAGCGTTTCCATATTCGGAGTATTAATACATGGAATTCCATATCCCCTGGCCTCCGCTTCCGCTAAAATTTCTGTCATGTTTACCAACATAATAATTGCCTCCTTCAGCTCTTTATTTTTCTGTTGTATAAATCTTAGCATTTCCTTAATTTTCAGTAAATATTTCATAAACCGTACTTTTGCATCAGCCAAAGCTTATAAGGTGCAGATTTGGAATTTATCTCGTTTAGGCGCACAAAAGGACGCCCGGAACCCCGGGCGCCCTTTTACCTTTCCAATTAACGCTGCATTACTGTTCGTTTTCAAAATCAATAATTCTCTGCACTTTATCCACCGACCTGCAGTTGGAATCCCACTCTACAGATAAATATTCCTTCACAAGTTCTCTGGCTAGCTGGAGTCCAATTACCTGAGCTCCCATCGTAATAATATTTGCGCAGTTAGAAAGTCTTGCGCGCTGTGCCTGATACACGTCATGAATACACGCCGCGTAAGCTCCCTTCACTTTATTTGCGGCAATTGACACGCCGATTCCGGTTCCGCACAGGAGAATCCCTCTGTCGTAAGTCCCCTCCGCCACCGCCTGTGCAAGCGCAATCGCCGTATTGGCATAAATCGGGTCGTCGCTGCCCATATCTTCCACTTCGTGCCCAAGTCCTTCCACATACTTCATCAGCTCCAGCTTAAACTCCGCCGCATTGGGATCGCATCCAAAAACTACTTTCATTATCTTTTCCTCCTTATATTGAAAACCACCCATGAGATTCACAGGCTTTATAGATACCGTCCTCCACATTCTTGTCCGCAACAAAATCCGCCTTCTCCTTCAGTGCGTCGCAGGCATTTCCCATCGCAACACAATAGAATCTCTCATCAAACATACACAGATCGTTATAGTCGTCTCCAAAGACCACCACATCTTCTATCCTGCCTCCGGCGTATTCCAGCATCTTAAGAATCCCGTCCTTTTTCTCATCCGCCTGAAACATCAGATATTCTTTCTGAAACCGCAAATGCCCCAGCGTGTCTTTCAAAGTCAGCCTTTCTTCCTCATCTTCTGGAATCGCAACATACAGTTTATAAATAAGGCCGCCCGCCGGGTCGAAATCCTCGTCGATAATGTAGGTCGTCTGCTCCTTCCGGACTCCCGCCGTCTCATAAAACCGAAAGCTATTCGCATACACCTTGGGAGAATCATCAATTGCTGTCAGCACGCCGTATCCCAGCTCCAGCGCCTGTCTATAAACAGCTAACGCTTTCTCATAATCAATCGGCCGATTCTCCCTAAGCGCTCCATTGTAGTAAATCCCATGCCCTCCGTTGCACACCATATTCTCAAAATGATATTTCGCACGAAACGACTCCGCTTTATAGTTTGCCCGGCCTGTCGCAATCGAGACAAAATGTCCCGCCTCTTTAAGTTTCTTTACTGCCTCTAATGCCGACGGAACCACTTCTTTTGTCGCATTATCCGTTAATGTTCCGTCAATATCAAAGAAAAAATACTTTTTATCCATTACTGTTTCCTCCTTTGCTGAATCGTTTTTCACTGCTTTTTTGCTCTTTTAAATACCCCAGCGCATCCTTGACATGGCTCTCGCGAACCGCAATCACAGCCAGAATTTTTACCGTTTCTTTCTCATCCCACAATACCTGATGTCTCAGCTTTACAATCGCAACAAATTCCTTCTTCAGCTTATCGCTAAGCACATGAGGAATCGCCATCTTATTTCCGACCGACGTAGGAATACACGCCTCCTGCTCCAAAAGCCTCTTCTCAAACCCATCGTCAATTACCCCCCTCTCCCTCAGCATAACGCAGGTCTTCTTAATCACATCTTCCCTGTTTCTCGCGCTAAGTTCAAAGAATAAATTCTTTGATACGGATGCAAGCCACTCGTATCCGGCAATCTCTGCCTTGTTCTCAAAACTGTCGGAAAGCTGCCTGATATCCTCCTCGTTTACGTGCTTGGTAATGTGATAGGCCTCTATATTCATTTTTTTTAAATTTACGGTGGAAATAATCATCTTATCCCTGTAATCCTCCGGCCGAAACCAGCGGTAATGAACAGCCTCCTTAAATATAAACTCCGGAAAACATTCCTGCAATTTTCCCAACTGATAGGCCGCCGTAGCATGATCTGTCGCAGTGACAAATACCGCTTCCTTTCT
>CAOKJI010000030.1 GCA_948468495.1 uncultured Dorea sp.
TGTATCCGGGTATGTAAGAAACTGGACAAGTTAATCGAAGAGAACCGCACGCTGCCCTATAAGACGGCCTGGGATGCAGACGAATTACTGGGAAATGATTTGAAAACCTGCCGTTACATTCACAATGATAAAGACGCCGAGCCCCTGGACGCATATCCTTTTCGCGAAATGTGGGAAGAATTTTATGAAAAGGAAATCAGGACGCCGGAATTTCTCTTGGAGCTGGAGCTCTACAGACAATGCTGCGGACAGAGGAATTTTTATGAATATAACAGTAAGCTTTATAAAAAGGTGTTCGGAAGCGGGTTGCTGAAAAAGCCGCCGTTCCAGAATCTCCTGCCCGGCATGTCCTATGGAAAGCAGGTGTGGACGGTGATATCCGTACTGTTCTCCCAGTATGTACCGGATGAATTAAAAGCGCATTTTGCACTGCGGGGAATGACAAAATATCTTTCGGTACTGGATACCTCTAACGACATGTTTTCTGTCAGTGAGAAACGCTGGGACGGAAAGGAAGAGATTTATACAAAGCGGACAGCCGAACTGCCCGTATTTGCAGATATGCTCCGGTGGCTGTCTTATGCGGGTGAAGGGGACTGGGGAAGCGCCTTTACCTTAAGATTCCAGCTGGGACAGCATTATCTTGAACAGGAGAGCCGGGAGAAGAGCCGCCAGTATTCCTATCAAAACAGAAGCCGCAGTTATCTGGAAATCTCAGACTATGTGAAGTGTTATATCCGGGGAATCTGGGATAAGGATTTATTCTATAAAGCGGTATTTACCTTTTCAGATTTGGGGAGCCTCTTAGAGCCGGTCAGTACGGTGGAGCAGAAAGGGGCGGTTTCTTCAAGAAAGGCGAGAGTGTATGGACTGAATTGTTTCTTTGGGATAAACAAGATTACTCCGGCGGACGGAAAATATCATTTTGAAAAATTGAGGGATAAGATGCCGGAGATGGCGTTTGCACATGAGATATACCAGGAATTGACGCCGGTTGTAATGAGCGTCGAGTTGAAGCGCGGAGAGCAGGCTACGCCGTTTTCTGAGTATAGTCATAAGATTCATGTGCTCTATGGCATTGACTATATGATACAAATCCTGACGGCGTTGGGGAAGGACCCTCTCCAGCGGGGATATAGTTACTTTACTTCCAATACGGAGAGAAAGTCGGTTCTCAGTCATTTGTTAAAGGTCTGTATGCCGAAGCCAGAAGAGACGGCTGCAGATTTGAAAGCGGCTCTTAAGGGAACGGATATTACCAAGAAACGACTTGTGGAGCTTGCCATGTACGCGCAGCAATGGATTCCGATGGTGGAAGAATATCTAAAGATTCCCGGATTTGCAAGCACCTGCTATTATTTTATGGCGCATACCAGCGAGCAGTTTGATGAACAGGTGACCTCTGTGATTGCAAAATATACTCCGCTTTCCATCGAAGAATTAAAGGACGGAGCATTTGATATCCATTGGTTTTTCGAGGCTTATGAAAATGTGGGTGAGAAGAACTTCAAGCTGCTCTATGACGCCGCGAAATATTCTTCTACAGGAACCGCTCATGGAAGAGCAAGAAAATATGCAGACGCGGCTCTTGGGAAAGTGGAAAAAGAGAAGCTGCAGTCCGAAATCGAGGCGAAGCGCAATAAAGACTTGCTGATGAGTACCGGCCTTCTGCCCCTTCCGGAGCGGAAAGGAGAGCGGGAGGAAGAGCTGTTAGAGCGCTATCAGTTCATTCAGAAATACAAGAAAGAGAGCAGACAGTTCGGAGCGCAGCGCCGGGCAAGCGAAGGCCGGGCTGTGGAGATTGCCCTTAGGAATTTAAGCGTAAACGCGGGATTTACGGATGTGACCCGGCTGGTACTTCGTATGGAAGGGAAGTTGGTGGAGCAGTCCGCCGCGTATTTTGACTGGCAGCAGGCGGATGATTTGGAGCTGATGATATCGGTGGATGAGAGCGGAAAGAGCACGTTAAAATGCCGGAAGGACGGCAGGCTCTTGAAGTCCGTTCCAACGAAGTATAAGAAGAATGAGACGGTCAGGAAATATCAGGAAGTGAATAAGAAGCTAAAAGAGCAGTACAGCCGGACGAAACAGATGATGGAACAGGCCATGGAAGACAGGACGCCGTTTGAAGTCTGGGAACTTTTGGAACTACAGAAGAATCCTGTGGCGCGTCCGATTGTGGAATTTCTGGTTGTGAGGGAAATAAACGGCCGCCTGGGATTTCTGACAATAGACGGACTTGTTGATGAGAAGGGAAACATCACGCCTGTAAAGCCGGAGGATAAGCTGTTAGTTGCGCATCCATATGACTTGTATGTCAGCGGCCGTTGGCACGACTATCAGAAATACCTGTTTGAAAATCAAATAAAACAGCCTTTCAAACAGATATTCCGGGAGTTGTATCTGAAATTAGGCGAAGAGTTGGAAAAGGGAGAGTCAAGGTTATTTTCCGGGAATCAGATTCAGCCCCAGAAAACAGTGGGCGCGCTTAAGAGCCGCCGCTGGGTGGCGGATTATGAGGACGGTCTGCAGAAAATCTATTATAAAGAGAATATCGTTGCCTGTATCTATGCCATGGCGGACTGGTTTACGCCAAGCGACGTGGAGGCGCCGACGCTGGAGTGGGTTGTCTTCTCAGACCGGAAAACCGGGAAACAGGTGAAGATAAAGGATATTCCCGATGTGGTGTACAGCGAAGTAATGCGCGATGTGGATTTGGCAGTCAGCGTTGCCCATGCGGGCGGCGTCGACCCAGAGACAAGTCATTCAACGATTGAGATGCGCAGGGCAATTGCAGAGTGCAGCCTTCAGCTATTTCGGATTAAGAATGTCCGTCTGGAGGGCAGTCATGCTCTGATAGACGGCAAACTGGGGCAGTATTCCGTCCATTTGGGAAGCGGCGTGGTTCACCAGATTGGAAATACCATGCTGTCGGTGGTTCCCGTACATTCCCAGCACAGGGGACGTATTTTTCTTCCGTTTATTGATGATGACCCTAAGACGGCGGAGATTATGTCGAAGATTCTTCTCTTTGCGGAAGACACGAAGATAAAGGACCCGGCTATCCTGTCGCAGATTCAGTAGGTTCCCAGTTCGTCTAAGTATTCATCAATTTTCTTCAGCCTTTTTTCGATGCCTCTGACCCGGTGGCTGACGGCTTCTAACAGGCACTCTGTGGTAAATTGCGCCGCAACCAGGGAGTTGTTAAAGCTATTAGAGTCTACAGGTACGGTAATCAGAACAGAGGCGTACTGTGCCAGCAGGGAGCTGGGTTTGTCAGTTACAACGATAATCCTGGCTCCGGCATCCCTGGCCATGCGGACAGTGATATGGTCCAGAGTCGAATATCTGGGGAAACCGAAAATCAACAGGCAGTCTTCCCCGCAGATGTTGAGAAGCTGATCGACCGGCGACAGGCAGGCGGAACTGGTACTAATCACATTAGGAACCATGTGTTTTAAATAGAGGGAAGCGTAGTCCGCAAGGGCTGTGTCGCCCCGGGTGGCAGTAATGTATTTCTGCTTGCTTTTCACAATCATATCCGCGGCATCTTCAAAGGTGTGGAGACTGTTGTTGGAAAACATCTCTTCAATATTGCTGATTACATTTGTGAAATGTTGTTTTAAATAGTCCCCGCTGATGCCGACCTTATTGATTTGCGCCATACGCTGGGAAGGTATGGTAATAGCGTTGGAAATGCGGTGGACTTGTTCCTGATATTCTTTACGGAGATTTTTCTGGAAATCCATAAATCCGGTATAGCCGAGAGAACGGGCGAACCGGATAACGGAAGATTCGCTGACATTGAGACGGTCTGCAATTTCCGTAGAAGTCATAAAACAGGCGTCGGAAGAGTGGTCCAGGACAAAGTCTGCGATGGTCTGCTGAGTCTTGGTAAGTTCAGCATTGTGAATGATTTCTCTCAATTCTTTCATGTTTTTCCCTTTTCTATGAAGTGTTGTAATATGCTCAAATTTGAAAATACTATTCTGCTCATGCGTTATCTATTATATATTGAAAATCCATGTATATGCAATAGTTATTTGTCTGCTTGCAATACAATGACACTTGTGCTACCATGTATATAACAATCAGGTAATGCAGAAGAAAAAAGGTGTAACGATGTATATTGAAATTGATTTTAACAGTGAGGAAGCGATATATATACAACTCAGGAACCAGATTATTATGGGAATTGCGACTTCTGAGATTCGGGAAGGAGAGTCCCTTCCGTCTGTTCGTCAGCTTGCGGAGACGGTAGGCATTAATATGCATACGGTGAATAAAGCATATTCTGTGCTGAAGCAGGAAGGTTATATTCAGCTTGACCGAAGGCGGGGGGCGGTAATCTCATTGGATATTAATAAGATTGAGGCGATTGAGAAGATGCGGGATAAGCTGCGGATTGTGATTGCCCGGGGGTTATGCAAGAATATTTCCAGAGAAGAGGTTCATGGGCTGGTGGATGAGATTTTTGACGAATATGTGGGAGGATAATGAGAGATGAATTATACGAATCAGGCAAGAGAGGTTCTGAAGCTTGCAAGGGAGGCCGCAGAACTGATGCAGCATCCTTATGTGGGGACGGAGCATTTGCTGATAGCTCTGAGTAAGACTTTCGGCGGAGTGGCAGGACAGATTCTGGATATGAACGGGGTAAAAGAAGAAGAGATTCTTAAGATTATGAATGAACTGGTAACCCCTGCCGGAGACGTGGCTGTAACAGGGAAGCCCTCAGAGAGTCCCAGACTGCAGTTTATTCTGGAGGAAGCAGGAGGTGAGGCGCTGCGGTTGAAAGCATCGGAGATAGGGACGGAGCATATGCTGCTGTCTGTGTTGAATGATATGGACTGCGTTGCCTGCCGTATTTTACAGACGCTGAATGTGAATATTCAGAAATTGTATCAGGATATCCTTCTGACTATCGGAGCAGACCCGAATGAATATATGGCGGATCTTCAGAGCGACGGTAAGAAAAAGGGCGTACTGGAGCAGTTTGGAACAGATTTGACGGAGCAGGCGGCAGAGGGGAAATTAGACCCTGTGATTGGCCGGGAGAAGGAAACCTACCGGTTAATGCAGATTCTGTGCAGAAGGACGAAGAATAATCCTTGTCTGGTTGGAGAACCAGGCGTGGGAAAGACGGCTGTTTTAGAAGGGCTTGCGGCAAGGATTGCCGATGGGCTGGTGCCGGAAGGTATGAGGGATAAGCGGATTTTTACCATAGATCTTGCCAGCATGATTGCGGGTTCTAAGTATCGCGGTGAATTTGAGGAGCGCATGAAAAGGCTTATACATGAAGTGAAGGCTTCCGGGAATGTGATTTTGTTTCTGGATGAAGTACACACGATTATCGGCGCAGGCGGGGCAGAAGGAGCTATGGATGCTTCAAATATTCTGAAGCCTTCGCTGGCCAGGGGAGAGCTGCAGCTTATCGGAGCGACGACGATTACAGAATATCGCAAATATATTGAGAAAGATGCGGCGCTGGAGAGGAGGTTCCAGCCGGTTACGGTGGAGGAGCCCGACAGAGAGCAGTGTCTGGAAATTCTGGAGGGATTGAAGTCCCGCTATGAGGCGCACCACAAGGTAGAGATTGAACAGGAGGCGCTGGAGAGTGCGGTAGCGTTATCGGCCCGCTATGTCAGCGACCGTTTTTTGCCGGATAAAGCAATTGACGTGCTGGATGAGACTTGTTCCAAAGTGAGCCTTAGAGGAATTAAAGTTCCGGAGAATATCGGTGAGTTGGAGCGCCTGATTGAAGAGCTTAAGATTCAGAAGGAAGAACAGATCAAAGAAGGAAATATGACTGAGGCTTCGTTGATTCATAAGGAGCAGATTGAGGCGGAGAAGAAGCTTGCGAAGACAAGAGAACGTTTTCAGAAGCGGACAGCGGGGCTGCGGGCGAAAGTAACAGAGGGCGATATTGCAGATGTGGTATCGGAATGGACGAAGATTCCGGTCAGCCGGCTTGCAGAGTCGGAAGGCGAGCGGTTAAAGAAGCTGGAGAAGACTCTGCATAAGAGAGTAATAGGGCAGAAAGAAGCAGTGTCGGCTGTATCCAAGGCGGTGCGCAGAGGACGGGTCGGATTGAAGGACCCGAATCGTCCGATTGGTTCCTTCCTGTTTTTAGGTCCTACCGGCGTAGGTAAGACAGAGCTTTCCAAAGCTCTGGCGGAAGCGTTGTTTGGCAATGAAGAGTCGATTATTCGGGTTGATATGTCGGAATATATGGAGAAGCACAGCGTGTCGAAGATGATCGGCTCTCCTCCGGGATATGTAGGGCATGACGACGGGGGACAGTTATCCGAGCAGGTAAGGAGGCATCCCTATTCTGTAATTTTGTTTGATGAAATTGAGAAAGCTCATCCGGATGTGTTTAATATATTGTTACAGGTATTGGATGACGGGCATATTACAGATTCTCAAGGACGTAAGGTCGATTTCCGCAATACGGTAATTATTATGACCTCCAACGCAGGGGCGCAGGCTATTATTGACCCCAAGCGCCTTGGGTTTGTGACAAAGGAAGATGCAGGCGATAACTACAAACGGATGAAATCCAATGTGATGAATGAGATTAAGCTGGTGTTCCGCCCTGAATTTCTGAATCGTATTGATGAGATTATCGTATTCCACGCACTGGAGAAGGAAGAGATGAAGAAAATTGTCGGTCTTATGTGCAGGGAAGTTGTAAAACGGGCGAAAGAGCAGCTTGATATTAAGCTGACAATCCGGGATTCCGTAAAGAAACACATCGTAGAAACCGGGACCGATCAGAAATACGGAGCCAGACCCCTGCGCCGGGCTGTCCAGAATCAGTTAGAGGATAAACTGGAAGAAGCAATCCTCGCAGGGGAGATTCATAGAGGGGACGACATCGAAGCCGGGTTATCAAAAAAAGAAATAAAATTCATTTCAAAATCCCGAAAATAATGGTACAATGAACGCATAGCAACGACCACTGAGGAAGCGAAGCTTGCGAAGTGAGCGCTTGGAGCAAAGACGAGCGCAGATTTTGCGTCGTAAAGACATGAAGGAAATGACAGAAAATTCAGGAGGATGAAGACTATGGCAGTAGTGAAAGAACTATTGAGAGCAGAGGCAGATGGAACACTGAGTTTTGGAGATTATACTCTGGCTTCCAAGACCAAACTGGACGGATTCGAGTTTCAGGGAGATATATATAAAGTAAAGACGTTCCGGGAGATTACCAAGCTGGAGAAGAATGGAATGTTTGCATATGAGTCTGTACCGGGAACGGCGGTAGAGAATTTCCGGAGTACCCCGGATGAGGTGTCTTTCATGGTATCCGGAGAACAGGATGTTCAGGTAACGTTAGAGCTGGAAGCAGATACAGAATATGTCATTTATAAAGATGATGTAAGCGCAGGAACGATGAAGACCAATTTAAGCGGTAAAATTAGCGTTAGCGCTCAGATGGACCCGGATCATGCGGTGGCATTTATGATTGTTAAAAAGTAGTTTTTATTATATAAGTTCAATTTAGTACAAGACAGGCTGGCAGCGCCCATTCATGCTTTGTAAAACAGGGCGCTGTCAGTCTGTTTGTTAAAATGCGGGAATTAGCATTGTGAAGCGTACTTTTTTATGGGGAGGACAGACTGTGGCAAAAGGAAAAAAGAGTGTATTTTTCTGCCAGAACTGCGGGCATGAAGAGAGCAAATGGCTGGGGCAGTGTCCCATGTGTAAGGAGTGGAATACATTTGCGGAAGAGAAGGTTACGGTATCGAAGGCTGGAGCAGTTAAGAATACTGTGCGGGAGGCGGAGGTTGTAACGCTGTCCAGCGTGTCTACGGAACAGGAAGGCAGAATGAAGACGAAGATTGAGGAACTGGACCGGGTACTGGGCGGCGGGATTGTATCCGGCTCCTTGGTTTTGGTGGGCGGCGATCCGGGAATCGGGAAATCTACCTTGCTGCTGCAGGTGTGCAGGCAGTTGGCCGAAGACCAGAAGAAGGTGCTGTATATTTCCGGCGAGGAATCGGTAAAGCAGATTAAGCTTCGGGCAAACCGTATGGGTGAATTTAACGATCATCTGCTGCTGCTGTGCGAGACGAATCTGGAAGCCATCCGGCAGGTGATTGAGAGAGAGCGTCCGTCGGCGGCGGTGATAGACTCGATTCAGACCATGTACAGTGAAGAGGTGGCGTCCGCGCCGGGAAGTGTGTCCCAGGTAAGAGAGGCGACGAATACGCTGATGCAGCTTGCAAAGGGACTGAATATTACCATTTTTATCGTAGGACATGTGACGAAAGAGGGTACGGTTGCGGGGCCCAGAGTGTTAGAGCATATGGTGGATACGGTGCTGTATTTCGAGGGTGACAGGCATGCTTCTTACCGGATTCTCAGGGGAGTGAAGAACCGCTTCGGCTCTACCAATGAGATTGGCGTTTTTGAGATGCGGGAGAGCGGCTTAGAGGAAGTAGCGAATCCTTCGGAATATATGTTAAACGGTCGGCCGGAGAATGCTTCCGGCTCAGTGGTGGCGTGTTCTATGGAGGGAACCAGACCCATCTTAATGGAGATACAGGCGCTGGTATGCAAGAGTAATTTCGGTATGCCCAGGCGTACGGCGGCAGGGACCGATTACAATCGGGTCAATCTGTTGATGGCAGTGTTGGAGAAGCGCATCGGGCTGCCACTTTCCAATTATGACGCTTACATCAATATCGCCGGAGGGATTCGGATGAATGAACCTGCGGTTGATTTGGGGATTGTGATGGCGATTGTTTCCAGCTATAAGAACCGCCCGATTTCCGAAGGGACCATCGTGTTTGGGGAGGTGGGATTAAGCGGGGAAGTCCGCGCGGTGAGCATGCCGGAGCAGCGGGTGGCGGAAGCGCGCAAGCTGGGATTTCAGACTTGCATTGTGCCGGAAGTTTCCAAAGGACTGCTGAAAAATGTGAAAGGAATTGAAGTGCTCGGAGTAAAAACGGTGAATCAGGCAATGAGTTTAATTTAGAGAAGAGGAATAAAGAATATGGAACTTACACATTTTGATGAAAACGGGAAAGCGCTCATGGTGGATGTGTCGGCGAAAAAGGATACAGAGCGCGCTGCAACTGCAACGGGGAAGATTACAGTTAGTCAGGCAGTGTATGACGCCATTGAGGAAGGTACGGTGGGAAAGGGCGACGTGCTGGGAGTTGCAACGACGGCGGGAATTATGGGGGCGAAGAGGACGTGGGAGCTGATTCCCATGTGCCATATCCTGCCGATTACCAATTGCAGAGTGCAGTTTGAGATGAATCCGGAGGAGTGCGCGATTTACTGCTGGTGTACGGTGAAGGTCACCGGAAAGACCGGTGTGGAGATGGAAGCGCTGACCGGCGTAAGCGTGGCGCTTCTGACCGTATATGATATGTGCAAGGCAATTGATAAATCCATGGAGATTGGAGAAATCTATCTTTGCCGCAAAACCGGAGGGAAGAGCGGGGAGGTGCGGAATGTAAAGAAGAATCCGAAACCTGCGAAGTCCCTTGCGGATTTGGATATTTTATAAGAAACTGGTATGATATAAATAGCGGGCCATCTGGGGAAAATCAGATGGCCCGGCGCGTTTATTCTTCATTTAACAATTTTTTGTAGAAGGAGTGAGTGGTGTAAAGCGGCGCAACCGGATTATGTCCGGTTACTCGGTCTTTGACTACCATGGTAGTAGTCGGGCCTTCGATGTATTTGTGGAACAGAATGTCGTGTCCTACACAGAGACCCATGACGATATTTAAGTCGGTTTTTTCTTCGTTCAGTATCTGTGCTTGTAGGATGGGGTTACAGATATTTGGTCCATGTTTGATAAATTCTTCCGGAATGCCAATCTCTCTCTTATCTATGGCTCCGACCTTGCAGCAGGCGGAAAAAACTTGAAAACCATGGGCGCGGAGAATCTTTGACAGAGTTATGGATTCCTTCAGGAGCGCGGTACAGGTTGCAATACCGATTTTTTTGGCCCCCATTTCTTTGGCAAAAAGAATGGTTTCTTCTACCCTGGTTAACTTCTCATAGTATTTGGCCTGTATTTTGGCAGTCTGAACCATAATTTCGTTATTATATTCTTCCATATAAGATTCTCTAATCTGCGTAAGCTGCTCTTTGGAAGTGTTCTTGGTGAGACAGTATTCGGGATATAGTGATTCGTTGCTTTTCTGGCATGCTTTCCGCCCGCAGTCGATGCAGGAGCGGCATGTGTCCTGATTGGTCATTTTATGGTGTGGCTCCTTTCTTTTAGATGTTGGTATTGTAGCATATTTTGGAGTATTAGTACAATGAATAATTTAGCTGCCTGAGTCATTTGGTCTGTTTTTTCTTTAATAAAAAAATTGACATATTTCCGCGTTGGGCGTATAATAATAGTACAAGGCAGGCAACGTCGAGTGTCTGTCAAGGCGTTGAAGTAAGAGAGTGCGCCGGTAGGCATTGTCTTACAGAGCTTGCAAGAGG
>CAOKJI010000031.1 GCA_948468495.1 uncultured Dorea sp.
CTATGATTAAGATTCCCGCCATATATCTGTCCCCCCTAATATATGTTAGTTCTTTTGGCATGTTTTGCTTTATTTCTCAATTCTCCAATAACCTTTTCTGTCAGAGCCAATACGGGTTATTTTCCCTGATTCACGAAGTCTTTTTATAATACGGCTAATTTTTCTGGTACTAAATCCAAGTTTCTCACTTATCCTTTTAGCCGTAATGTCAGGATCTTTTTCTAGTAATAAAACAACTTTCCTATCATCGCCATTTTCATCGCCATTTTCATCGCCATTTTCATCGCCATTTAATTTATTTTTAATCATATCCTTCTTTTGTTCCACCCATGAAAAAGGAAAAACAACTTTGATAAAATGTTCAGATATCTCAAAAATAGTTTTGTCATAAGCACCTAAAATACGGCTCATCCCAGAACCAAGCTGTTCGACCAAGCCGACGTCCTTAAACACCCTCATCAATTCCCTGTTTCTAGGCATACTGCTGCAGCTAAAAAACTCTTCCATACTTTGTCCCTGAATCAAACCGCCATAAGATGTGAATTCCATTCTGTCGCTAAAGATTTCAAATACTGGAGGGATTTCTCGAGAATAATCGTTGTGAACAATGGCATTAATCAAAGCCTCTCTCAACGGAACTGGTTCTACCAGATTTTTTTCTACCCGTTTCGTACTGGTCACTTTTGCTTTTGTTACATTTTCTATTTTCATTTTTTCTAAAACCGTATTGGTAGCCTTAACCAGCGAACAATACCCATATTCTTCATTTTCTGCCAAATCCACTTTATCTTTTCCGGCATATTTCGCAACTTTAATAGATACGCCATTTTCATCAGCCAAAAGATATGCGATGTAATTATATTTTCCGTCAGGCGTATACAGTTCCAGGCTATTTGCAAATTGATTGTTTAATTCCAGCCCACGTTCCTGATAATAAATCTTAAGTTGCGCAAATGTAAGGTCTTGTCTGGGCGAAGGTATATTACGCAGTGTCGTATGAATCCTCTTTGCATATAATTCATCTATCAAAGCGGTAGACATAGGCTGTGTTGACGTTCCTACTCTCATATAGCATCCACTTGGCGACATTCCTTTTCCCCTAATATAATAAGGCTTCTCAAGTCCGCTGGATACAATGATTTTAATCACTGCTATTCCTTTTATATCTTCTATACTAATGTCAAATAATCCAAGTGTTGATGGTAAAATGTTATTTTTTATCCTATCTGCAATTTTTAATTGAATAGCATCTATATCAAGATTTTTAACAGGATGGCCATCATCATCAATACCTATATAAAGTATTCCGCCTTCGCGATTATTTAAAAAAGCTACAATTTCTTTTTCTAATTTATCATTTAGTGTAGACTTGAACTCTATACGGTTACTTTCCTGCAACTTTTCTTTTCCTTCCTCAACTTCTCTACAAACCGCTCAAACCGCTCCAGCGCCACCTTCAAATCTTCCAGCGAATATGCATAAGATATCCGAAGGAACCCTTCTCCGCATTCCCCGAACGCGGTTCCCGGCACTACCGCTACCTTCTCTTCTTCCAGAAATTTCTCTGCAAATTCTTCTGAAGTCATGCCAAATTCCCGGATACTCGGAAAAATGTAGAATGCGCCGTAAGGCTCAAAACACTCCAGTCCCATACGGGCAAATTCGCTGACCAGATACCGTCTTCTCTGGTTGTACGCCTCCCGCATTTTCTCTACTTCCTCCCCGCAGTTACGGAGCGCTTCCACCGCCGCATACTGGCTGTTGGTAGGCGCACACATAATCGCATACTGGTGAATCTTCAACATCTGCTCCACAATTAACTTCGGTCCGCACACATATCCCAGTCTCCAGCCGGTCATGGCAAATCCCTTGGAGAACCCGTTAATCACCAGCGTCCGCTCCCGCATTCCCGGAAGCGACGCAATGGATGCGTGCTCCCCCTGATAAGTAAGCTCGGAATAAATTTCATCCGACATCACATACAGATCATGTTCAATGACAACCTCGGCAATCGGTTCTAATTCCTCCCTGGTCATTATCGCTCCTGTAGGATTGTTCGGAAATGGCAGCACCAGTATCTTTGTTCTCGGCGTAATCGCCGCCTCCAGTTCCGCTTTAGTAAGCTTAAATTCATTCTCATTTTTCAGTGGAATCACTACAGGCACACCGCCCGCCAAAGCTGCGCAGGGCAGATATGATACATAGGATGGCTGCGGAATCAGCACCTCGTCTCCCGCATCCAACATCGCCCGGAAACCAATGTCAATCGCCTCGCTTCCCCCGACGGTAACCACGACTTCATCCTTTGAATCATAGCTTACTCCAATTTTTCGCTCCAGATATCTGCAAATCTCATCCTTTAATTCCTGCAGACCTGCATTTGACGTATAAAATGTCCTTCCTCTTTCCAGACAATAGATTCCCTCCTCCCGGACTCTCCATGGCGTATCAAAATCCGGCTCCCCTACGCCAAGGGAAATAGCGTCCTTCATCTCGCTTACAATGTCAAAAAATTTGCGAATCCCTGAGGGCTGTATTTCCGTAATCTGTTTTGATAATGGATTTCTCATTAAAGTGTCACCAGCATCCTTTCTTCTTTATCCTTCTGTACCAAAATCGTTCCATGGTCCTTGTACTTCTTCAAAATAAAATGCGTGGCCGTCCCCACAACCTCATCAATCGGCGATAATTTCTCCGACACAAACCTAGATACCTCCATCAGAGATTTCCCCTCAATCGTTACCAGGAAATCATACGCTCCCGAAATCAGTGAAATAGAAGAAACCTCCGGATAATTATAAATCCTCTCCGCAATCTTCTCAAATCCTCTTCCCCTCTGGGGCGTCACCCGCACCTCAATCAAAGCGTTCACCTGATCAACCCCGGCCTTGTCCCAGTCAATCATCGTATGATATCCGCAGATAATCTTCTCCTTTTCCATAGCCGCAATCTCGCTCTTTACCGTAGCCTCATCCGTCCCCAGAAGAACCGCCAGCTCCGCCGCGTCAACCTTGCAATTTCTTTCCATATAATTCAATATCTGTCGTCTCGTAACCTCCATACCTTATCCTCTCCTTATATTTTTTATTACTTAACATATTGCTACCATTCATTAAGGTACACTTATCAAACCTACCCACAGCTCAAATTATCTTCCTTCATATACGCCCATGCTCCCTCCAGCACACTCCGCGGTTCAGATTCCGTCCCGGGGGGAATCTGAACCTCAGAACCTCACCTCACCCCACCCCAAATACCTTCATCAATTCATCTGCTCCCGGCCTGTCGATATACCTCACATCCTCCCCATTATGAATCACCTTATCATTCCCCCCGGTAAACTGTCCGATTACAACTGCCGCCATCCCTTACTGACGAAGTCTCTCTGCCGCCGCCTCTCCATGCTCCGCCGCCATCAGAAAGCTTCCGCCGGAAGTAAGCTGATAAGGATTCAGCCGAAAATGCTCGCACACCTCGATGGTTTCCTGCCGGATGGCAATCTTCTTCATATCCAGACTCAGTCCCAGCCCGGTCTCCTCCGAGAGTCTCCACAAAGCCGCTAATATCCCGCCCTCGGTAATCTGACGCACAAGAGATATCCCGGTCTCCTGTGCCGCCCTTATTTTTCCCAGTCCGCAGACTTCGCTGTCCAGGGATTTCATCTGGCGGATAAATGCCGGGGTAAATCGTTCTCTCAACTCATGTTCTCTCTCCCCGATAATCCGAAGCATCCCTTCCAGCCCAATCCAGCCTGCCAGCAAGATATCCCGGCCGGCCTGTGCAGCCGGGCAGGCGATTCCCAGGCTCTCCTTCCCTTCTGCCGTTCCTGCTGCCATAATCCTCACCGCCGGTACCCGAAGCGCTGTCAAAACGCCTCCCTGCATTCTGATTCCTTCAATAGCAAAGCCTTCTTCGGAAAGCTTCTTTACAGCCCGCTTCATATGGTTTCTGACTGAATTGATTCTGGACTTATCCATGTCTGCCGGAATGGAAATCTGCGCCTCCACAGATGCTTTGAATACCCCCATAGACGCCAGTTCATTTGCCTGAACAAACAGACCGTAAGCGCCGGTATCCCTCATGCTCCCATAATAGGTTCCGGCAGAAAAACACGCCGTTCTCTCTGGTTGTTTCTCCGCGCCTATCCCCAATCTATTGTCTCCATCCAATTCTAACCGAATCATTCTTCTGTCCCCGTTTCCGTATCTGACGGCGTCTCTTCTGCTTCTTCTTCGGAATTATCACTGTCTCCGCCGCTTTCTTCCTCACTCTCGCCTCCGACGCTGCTATACCCTGCCTGAATTGCATTGTTGATAGCGTCTGCGTCCTGACTTGCAATCGCCGCTTCTAATGCGCTGACTGCCTCTGCGCTGCCGCCGGCAGTTCCCACTTCCACAATCTGGTCTGATTTCGCATAACTGCTGGTGTTAAAGATATCCCGGCTGACCTCCACGCCCCCTTCATAAACCACTTTCCACAATCTGGCCTCTCTGCCCGTATGGGGACTCCCGGTATATGCCATTTCACCAAAAGAACGATTTGAAACCGCCTTATAAGTAACGCCGTAATTTTCGGTGCTTAACGTCTCGCTTTCAAATTGAACGCTGCGGTTCTCCGGCCTTGTCTCCTTGCCGTAAATCACCACCCGGAGCTGATTGGACGCGTCAATCTCTCCGAAAATGTAAATCGGTGCAGAATACGGATTCTTAAACCGGAAATCCATAACGCCGCCCGCAATCGCCGCATCCCTTGAAGGCTCCACATAATCCACAGCCATGGAGTGGGGATACCGCTCTACAATCTCCAGCTCCGCGTAAATCGCCGCATTATAAAGGGTCGTAGATACCTGACAGATACCGCCGCCGTAAGAAGGAACCACCTGTCCGTTTTCATAGGCCGTCCCCTCTACATATCCATGGGCCTCGTCATAGGGAGCTGTAGCGCTATAAACCGACAGTTCTTCTCCCGGTTTTAAAATGATGCCGTTCAGCTTCCCCACGCCAGTTTTCAAATTCGTCCAGCGCTGACCGCCTCCGGCATACGTAGAATAAGAACCCAGCTCATCCGTAACCTCTTCTAAATCCGCTCTCACAAGCCCCGGTTTCTCCCGGGTAACCGCCAGCTCCAGGCTGAAGGCCTCATGCTTCCATTTCCCATTCAGATACTCCGTTATCTTCTGGAGCATGCCCTTTTCATCAATGGCCTCGCCTTCCTTCTCATCCACAATATTCAGCGTCCCGTCCTCGCCCCTGGTAATGTAAGCATCCTCAGAGCCCTGAAGAAGCGGCACTGCCTTCTCTTTCAGAAGACCTACTGTCTGCTCTTCTTCTATCGTATAGTTCTCCTCTAGAATGTAAGCCTGCTTTTCCAGCTTCTTCATCTGCCGGTAACGCTCCCAGACACTTCCGCTCTTTCCATAACTTACCGCTTTCTTTACCAGCTTATCGATATCCGGGCTGCCGAATCCAAATTCATTTAAGGAAGCTTCTATATTATGCTCCCGAAACTTCAGAGTCACCGCAAGTTCCCCGTCCCTGGCAAGCTGATTGTGAAGCGCCTCTGTGGCCTGCTTTTTCGTCATACCAGACACATCCATCGTTCCAATAAAGACATTCCTGCAGATAGCGTCTTCCTCTGTCTTCCCCACATAATTACTCAGCGCCAGCCAGACTCCTCCGAACACGATTACAAATGCAGCCAGCACAAACAGAGCCGCCGCCTTAAGTCTTTTCGCGCGGCGTTTACCCGTCTGTCTGCGGCTGTTACTGTGTCTCTTTATGGACGCCATCCTCTCACTCCTTACCCTGATTCTATACCATCATCGCCGGCAGCACTGCCGTTACAACCATTGCAGCCACGATAACGATAATTACAATCGCCATAATTTTTCTTGTCTTTTTATTATGAAAATTCATATTCTTCCCTCTTTTCTGTATCGTACCCTCCGGGCACCCCTAATGGCCATCCGGCCGTTTCACAAGGTATACTTTTTTATCATAACGGTTTTACCGTTCTTTTTCAACAACTATTGCAGCCGCCTGCCCGTTCAGCGTATTTCTCCTGCTATAGTCAAAAAGAATCATCTTACCGAAACACTGGAAATGCTCTAAATGAGTCATTTTTCTTAGCTGATTCCTGTCGTATCCCTCATATCCAGGCAGGTAGTAATGTTCTCTAGACTCTTTCCTATAAAACTCCCGCAAAGTTTCCTTTTCCATCTGGTATTCTCCCGCAAATGCCGGGCGGCTCTTTGCATTCTCACGAAGATAATAATCATAGGTCAGAAGCTCTCTAATCTGCTCCCTCTTTTCCGGCGACGCCTCTTCTGCAAATGACAGCAGAATATCATAGCGCGCAGACCTGGCATGGCTAACCTGATGGAATCCATGTACTTCATAATATTCGGCCAGCCTCTCATACATGGCAAATGCATCCGGAAATTCTTCCTCCAGCGCCGGCAGAGTTTCTGTAAACTGCCCGCTGTTATAATACACCTCGACCATCTCTTCCACGCCCTTCAGCCGCAGCACATCGCCGTAAGACAGCCATTTGGTATACAACAATTCATATGGCGGCATATCTTTACTGACCAGTCCGTATCTCTCCTGATTTTCACTCATAAAAGAACCCTTCAGTACTTTCAGAAAGCCAAGCTGTAACTGCTCCGGCCGCAGAGCATAAACAGTATTAAAACTCTGTCGAAAACTGTCATAATTCTCAAAGGGCAGTCCCGCAATCAAATCCAGATGCTGGTGTACATTGCCGCCCTCCCGGATTCGCTTCACATTCGCCGCCACCTTCTCCAAGTTCATCGCCCGGCGTATCTCCTTAACCGTTTCCGGATTCACAGACTGCACCCCTATTTCAAGCTGAATCAGCCCCGGACGCATCCGGCCAATCAGCTGCAGTTCTTCCTCATTTAACAAATCCGCGGCAATCTCAAAATGAAAATTCGTAATCCCCCTGTCATTCTCAAAAATATACTGCCATATCTCCATTGCATGTTCATGATTGCAGTTAAATGTCCGATCAACAAATTTCACCTGGGGCACTTCAGAGTCAATAAAAAACTGAAGTTCCCGCTTCACAAGCCGCAGATCCCGAAACCGCAGCTTCTTATCCAACGAGGACAAGCAATAACTGCAGTGAAAGGGGCATCCCCTGCTGCTCTCATAATATAAGATTCTGTGTTCAAAATCTGTCATATCCTGGTAGATAAAAGGAACTTTATTCAAATCCATCACATCCCGCCATGGATTTACCCGAATATTTCCTGCGCCGTCCCTATAGGTAATTCCGGAAATCTCTTCTAACGGTTCCCCCGACGCCAGACAGGCAAAGGTCTCCTCCCCCTCTCCTTTCATCACGCCGGAAACCTCCACAAGCCGCTTAAGCACAGCCTCCGCATCATAAGATACCTCCGGCCCTCCAAGCCAGATTGTCGTCTGCGGCAGCACTTTGTGAATCTCCCTCACAATTCTCTCTATGCAGGAAATGTTCCAAATATAACAGGAAAAGCACAACATATCCGGCGCATGCTTATAAATATCCCGCAGAATATCATCCTCCTGCTGATTAATCGTATACTCCGCAATCAGAATCTCCGGAACATCTGCCGCTCTATCCTCCCCGCATCTGCCGGGGCTTGCCGCCCGATGCCCGCCCAGGGTATGAAGAAAAGACTGCGCATAAGCCCTCAGACTATACACAGCCGGATTGGAATGTATGTATTTTGCATTAACGGCAACCAGTAAAATCTTCATAATAGCAATATTTTACAATAGTTCCGGGGGATTGGCAAGTTGTTGTTTAAGGCACATTTTTGATTTTAGAAAAACATGTTCTTTGCTTTCATGAACTGTGTGATAGAATATTTATTGTGATACTTATAAAATAAACCAGTATGAAAGGGGATGGTGCGGGAATGGATAAATTTATAATGGAAGGAGTTGATGGTTCATTTTTCAAACTTGCCGGGTTCCGTCAGGAGTCTGGCTTCTAACAGGATGGAGCGCTGGCATAGCGGTTGTATCAACGAGAAAGGAAGACAGGATTGCAGAAGACTGTTTATTGTTATGGACTCTTTTTGATAAATGCATAAGAGAATAGCATCGGTTATGAATGACGGATTAACCGAAGCAGTTCCTGCAATCCCTATATAGGTGAATCTTATGGATTATATACGTGCGGCAGATATTTTGCCGCAGGAATTAATCGAACAATTGCAACAGTATGTAGACGGCGCTATGCTCTATATCCCAAAAAAGGCGGAAGAAAAAAAGCCCTGGGGAGAGCAGACCGCAACCAAAGCATCTCTTGCGAGAAGAAATGCCCGGATTTACAAAGAATTTGCAGAAGGCAAATCCGTACAAATTCTTGCAGACGAATATTTTCTTGCTAAGAAAAGTATTCAGCGGATTATCCGGCAGGAAAAATCAAAACAACAAAATCAAGCAGAAGCGTTGTGCGAAAGGAGGACACAGTGATAAATGGCATTCGCAGAGGACCCGCATTGAGCGGCGTCCCTGGATATAATCGAAATGCGGCAGCCACGCAGACAGATATGCCAGGCTTTCAAAACCGTCTGATCGACAAGGCTGTTAATTCCAATAACAGCCTGAATGGACAACATGTCGTCATATATATGAATTGCCTGGTAAGTCAGGTATCAGGAGGCGGACAGGAATTACATATGAAATATGACGAAAGTTCAACGGATGAAAATCCGGTGATTTACGTATGGGGGAAGGATTCATCCGGCAAAGCTTTTGAGACGAAAATTTTTGTGAATGACGTCAATCCTCACAATGCAAGTCCGGCGGAGATGAAAGCTTTACACGCCCATTTAGCCAGACAGGAAGGCGGCGCAATCAGTAATTCCATACCGATTGACACTGCCATGAGCGGCTATGACATCAACCAAAAGATAGATTTTGTCCAGTATTTGGAAGAATGGCATGCCATGCAGGAATTAGCCAACAACCCGGCGGCGGATTTAAGGCGTCTTCAATTAGAGCAGTATTTAGCTTTCCGGCAGCAGAATCAAAATACAGGGAATACTATATCACAGTATCAGAATACACTGACAAAGAATCAGGAAAATGTTCTGAAAATTCTTGATATGCTTGGCGTGAACCTGACGAATGGGATAAACTGGAACTCAGACGGAGCATGTGAACTGACGGATGCACAGGCCAGAGACCTGAGAGAGCGCTATGATGTGGAAGACTTATCTGCAGAAGAGTATTATACACTTCTGGCAGAGCTGGTGAATCTGAATGTGATATCCGGTGATGATTTTGAGAAACAATTTATCAGACAGGCTTCTCCGGAAACCGCTGAATATGGGTACATGCTGACCGCAGCTTCTCCGGAGCATTTTAATACAGAAAGCAGCGATTACCTGGAAATGCTCCTGAAGACCGCTGAAATGTATGAATATTATTTTCAGACCATAGAAGCCAGGAAATCCAGCATCCATGCATCAAATATAACAAAAATGCTGGAATATTACAAAGAAGAGAAAGCCCGCTGTGAAAAACTGGCAGAGATACTGGGACAGATCCGGCACACAGAAAAGACAGCCGGAGCAGCCGCTCAGCCAGGCAGAGCATTTAACGGATTAGACGTCCTAGGTCCGTCTGCACCGGATCATGTAAAAGACGCCTGGATAAATGCAGAAGCAGAAAGCGGCGTGAACGGTTACGGAATGGATTCGGAAGGCAAGTTAACCCATATTACCGCTCTGTTCGCCATGTCTCTTGAAAATATGTTGAACGGCAAAGGACAGGATGTGTTGGGAAGCACTGTGGATTCTGCAAAAGCCGCAGTCCAAAAGGCTCTTGAACGATTAGGAATCCCCCAGGATGATAACGAAAAGAAAGAAAAACTTTTCTATGAAGCTTTCTATCGCCTTTTATAATATCCTTGACTTTTCTGCGGAAACAGGCTACAATAATTCTCGTGCAGCCGGGGTGGTAGCGGTACCTTGCACCTGCAATCCGCTATAGCAGGGGTGATATTGCGCAGAGGGCGTTTGCTGGTGAAGCTGCCCTTGATAAGTGGCGTTGATGCCTGGGTCTCACGCGACGGAAATCCGTGAACCGTGTCAGGTCGGGAACGAAGCAGCACTAAGCAGAACCTTCCGGGTGCCGTGAGGGCGCCTGGGCTGAGTTAACTGTCAAGGTAACGTTCATTGGTTTAGTTCGAAGCGCAATGCACAAAAAGGAATAGAATAAGCCTTGCCCATAACTGATTTACAGCTATGGCGCAAGGCTCTTTTTTACTGTTCGCCAGTCAGTGCGGGCGGCGTGTGAAACAATGGCAGTAAGTTAAGCCTGAAAAGGCTCTGCCTGTGCGGTCCGGAACTGCCTGCCGG
>CAOKJI010000032.1 GCA_948468495.1 uncultured Dorea sp.
TTTGGAACATGACAAAGGGTGATCCAGGCAATCGTACGGATACGCTGGTTACATACTTGTATAAATTGGCGTTCTATAATGGTAAGCAAGGACTTGCGGCGGCTGTATCTGTGATTGGATTCCTGATTCTTCTGGTTTGTGCGATGGCTTATATGGTGGCAACCTTAAGAAAGGGGGATGAATAGTATGAATAAAACCGCTGATAATTCTATTAACGGCAAGAAGCTTCTGCTGCGAATCTTCCTGTATCTGGTTGTGTTTATTATTTGCGTAGTTATCTTGTATCCGTATTTTGCCATGTTTTGTACTGCATTAAAGAGCCGTTCTGAGATATTCTCGGCAGATGGAACTGTTTTTCCGATTAAGTCATTGTGGTCTAACTTTGGGGATATCTGGAAGAAGGCTCCTATGGCGAAATATATGCTTAATTCGATTCTGATAGCTGGAGGTTCTACATTAATTGCACTGCTTTGTGGTATTCCGGCAGCATATGCGCTGTCCCGGATGAAGTTCAAAGGACAGACAGCCTTTCTGGGATTTGTTATCGTATCTCAGATGTTTGCGCCAGTAGTTCTTTTGATTGGTATCTATAAGGTTATCATGACATTAGGGCTGACAGACAGCATTCTTGGATTGGTTTTTATTAATGCAGCGTTTAATCAGGCATTTACCATCTGGCTGTTACGGGGAACTTTTATCGGCATTTCTCCAGAAATGGAACAGGCGGCTAAGATTGACGGTTGTAACCGGCTTCAGGCAATGATTAAAATCCTGCTTCCTGTTGCGGCTCCGGGAATTGTAACGACGCTCATCTTTGTATTTATTAATGCATGGAACGAGTATACGGTTGCCCTGACTCTGATTTCGACAGATACCAATAAGCCGCTGACAGTCGGCATCAACATCTTTAATGGTTACAATATGATAGAATGGCAGTATTTGTTTGCGGCGTCTCTATTTGCAATCGTTCCTGTTGTAATCTTATTTGCCATTATCGAGAAGAATTTGGTAAGCGGTCTTGCTTCCGGTGGTGTGAAGGGTTAAAAGCCCTGGTTATTGTATTAAGATGTAAAGCGAAAAAACAGCAGTCCGGTCTCGGAGTATGCCTGGAAATTTGTTTGTGAATTTTCAGATATGTTTTAGAGATGGGCTGCTGTATATAACTGCGGCGGACAGATAAAATGATGGGCATCTCGAAAGCCGGGGGGAGGCTTAAGAGACGCCCATGTTCTATTTGCGGGTACCATCTGATATAAGGGATGATACCCTGCCAGGAGTATGCATCGTAATGCAATAGTTATTATATTTCATTTTTCGCAAAAAAGCGTGTCACAATTTGCACAAAAATTTGCACAATCGATTGTTTTGCTTTGGGCGTTATTGCCTTGAAGTATAGATTTTGTTACATTAACTTAAGAAAGACAGACAGGAATTTTTTGCTGCGGGTTATGTCAGGAACGGCAAAATTTCAATGAGGAGGTATATGTTATGAAGATTTGTAAAGCGTCAGATTATAAGGAAATGAGCAGAAAAGCGGCGAAAATCATCGCGGCCCAGATTACGATGAAACCGGACTGTGTTCTGGGACTGGCAACCGGTTCCACACCCATCGGTCTTTATAAATATCTGGTAAAATGGTATCGGAAGGGAGATTTGGATTTTTCAGAGGTTACAACGGTGAACCTGGATGAATATAAGGGACTGCCGAAGACGAATAATCAGAGTTATGACTTTTTTATGCGTGATAATCTGTTTGACCGGGTCAATATTGAGGCGTCTAATACGTATCTTCCGGATGGTCTGGCAGAGGATAGTGAATCCGAATGCGAGAGATATGAGAAGCTGATACGGAAACTTGGCGGGATAGATTTACAGCTTCTTGGAATGGGACACAACGGACACATTGGATTCAATGAGCCGGGGGAGGCATTTGATCTTGCCACACATTGCGTAGATTTGCAGGAGAGTACGATTCAGGCGAATAAGAGATTCTTTGAATCGGCGGATGACGTACCGAAGCAGGCGTACAGTATGGGAATTGGAACGATTATGAAAGCAAGAAAAGTGTTGCTGGTTGTAAGTGGGAAAGATAAGGCGGAAACTCTTAAGAAAGCTCTTTATGGTCCGATTACACCAAAGGTTCCGGCTTCTGTTCTCCAGATGCACCCGGATGTTACAGTGGTGGCTGATGCGGCGGCTTTCTCCCAGATGGAGCAGGAGTAGTGTACAGATTGCACAATGCATAAACAGGAAAATACTGGTATCATAAAGAAAATATGCAGATAATACAAAATAAGAGCCTCATTAGACAAAGATTTTTGTGCAAAATCGTGAGACAATATTGAAAAGAAATTTTTGTATAAAGGAGGATGAATTATGAAAAAGAGAACTCGTATTCTTTCCGCGCTGTTATGTACGGCTATGATAGCCGGCCTTACAGCATGCGGAGGCGGAGCCGGTGGAGACGGCGGAGAGAAGGACGCGAAGG
Source organism: uncultured Dorea sp. (assembly GCA_948468495.1). The sequence goes on from CAOKJI010000032.1 coordinate 2,489, forward strand.
ATGACGGCGGAGATGGTGGAAAGATTAAGCTGACATTCTCTACATCGGTGTATGTGGAAGAACCTCATCAGAAGGCAATTGACGGCCTGCTTGCAGCCTACAATGAGAAGAATCCGAATGTTGAGATTGAAGTTCTGGGAGCAGGCTGGGACGGATATTGGGATAATATTACCAATGAGATTGTATCGGGGACGGCAAGCGATATGATTCAGGTGTATCCCGAGAATATTTCAACCTATCATGCGCTGAAAGAAGGCGGTACCTTTGTGAATCTGGACGATTATATGAGTGATGAGCTTAAGGGCAAGCTTACCGGTCAGGATATGTGTGTAGTTGACGGCGAGACTCTGGCGATTTCAAGTTATGCATGGGGTACAACCGGTATTTTCTATCGTAAGTCTATGCTGGAAGAGAAGAAGATTGACCCGGCGTCAATTAAGACGCTGGATGATTTCCGGGAGGCAAGCTTAAAGTTTACAGAGGACGGCGGTTATGCGACGGCGGCTGTATCTGGAACTCATACGTTTACCATCAGCGAGTGGAGCCGTCTGATTGCAAGACCGGTTTCCGGCGGACTGTATTTTACGGATGATGCGGCAGGTCCTTATGACGCGGAGCATGTGAATGTGAATAACGAGGGCAATGTATGGGCAGCCCAGTGGTGGCAGGATTACATTCTGAAGGATAAGGCGGCTACGCTTGTAACCGATAAGAGCGAGACCAGAGAGATGTTCTGGAACGGTAAGATTCCTTTCTGTATGGATGGACCATGGTTTGTGGGTATGACCAGCGATGACATATTAGAGGATGTAGGGATTATTGCACAGCCGGATATTGTATATAACGGCGAGACCTATAAGCCGAATCCGACCAATTATCCGCTGGTTACTATGATTAATAAAGACTGCGAGCATCCGGATGAAGCATATGCGTTCCTGGAGTGGATGACAAGCGACGAAGCTCAGGCAATCATTGCTGACTGTGGTATGATTCCGAGTAATACGGATTATTCTACCAGTGAAGATTATATTGCAAATCATGAGCTGGAGTATGCAATTGTTGACTTTATGCAGAATAACTACGTAGAACTTGTTGCAGATCCTAATATCCCTGAGCTGGGAGAGATTTCCCAGATTATGCTGGATGCGGGACAGAGGATGTTCTCGGAACAGGCTGCAGACGTTCAGACTGAGATGGATGATGCTCAGAAGAAGATTGAAGAGGTAATGAGCAGATAACAAGGAATCAGTTTGTTTAAAAGGATTTGTTTTAATTGAGAGGTTGTGTGAGAATGCCAGGTATCTGGCATTCTTGCATATAACGAGTGTTTTAGGCTGTCCGCGAAATGATTGAAAATGCGGCAGCCATGTATCCGGCATTTTGCGAAGGAGTAATCTGGCAGGCCGGATGCGGTGAAGATGAGTGAGAGGTTTCAGAAAGTGAGTGGAAGGTTGGATATGAATAAGAATAGAAAGTCAAAAAAGAATATGGAACCATACTTATTCCTTGCACCGCTGCTATTGATATTGCTGGTTTTTCTGCTTATTCCGATTGTAAAGGCTGCGGCTATGAGCTTTCAGTATTATTATATTGTAAGACCCTCTGCCGACGGACATTATTTTGTGGGGTTGGAGAACTACCAGAATCTGCTGGCTGATGCGAATTTCTATAATTCTGTGAAGGTAACAGTAATTTATATCCTGGTAACGGTAATTGGAAGATATGTGCTTGGTTTTCTGTCAGCATTATTACTGAATACGCAATTTAAGGGACGAGGACTGGCGAGGGCTCTTGTGATTATTCCATGGGCTGTTCCGGAAGTTGTAGCGTGTCTGGTCTGGATGCTGATGTATGACCGGGATTTTGGTATTATTAATTTCCTGCTGAATAACGCGGGAATACTGTCGCAGAACATTGCTTTTCTTCAGGATGTGAAGGTTGCCCTCCCAGCCGCTATGGTGGTTAATATCTGGAAGGGATTCCCGTTTGTAGCGATTATGCTTCTGGCAGGTATGCAGAGTATTTCGGAAGATTTGTTTGAAGCGGCGGAAATCGACGGCGCCTCTTGGATTCAGAAGGTACGTTATATTGTGATTCCAGGGATTAAGTCGGTATCAACGGTAGTGTTCCTGCTATTGGTAATCTGGACGATTAAGGATTATGCGATTGCATATGTACTGGCTAAGGGCGGGCCTTCGAGGGCTACGGAGATTCTGACGATCTTCATCCAGCAGACGGCGTTTAAGACCTTTGATTTTGGAAAAGCTGCTGCGGCCGGTATGCTGATGCTGCTGGTTTCGCTGGTATTTACATTCTTCTATTTCAAAGCAGTGAACCGAGGGGAGGAGGATGTATAATGAAGACTAGAAAAACAGGAAAAGCTATCACGATTATTTTAACAATTATTGTATGTATTTTTGCATTGTTCCCCTTTATATGGATGTTGTCTACGTCGTTTAAGACTAATTCAGAGATTTATAATGAGGCGCCAAGCTTTATTCCAAAGGAGCCGACGGCGTCCGGATATGTCAATATGTTTACAACGGAGACGTCTACCTTTAACTTTAAGCAGTGGGCGGCGAACAGTGTGTTTGTAGCATTTTTTACAACGGCATTTTCTATGATTATTGCTGTGCTTGGAGGATATGGGATTTCCAGATACCGGTTTAGGGGGCGCGGGGCGTTGTCCTATGTTGTTCTGACTACTCAGGTACTTCCGGGTTCTCTGCTTATGATTCCGCTGTATATCATTATGGGGAATTTTAACCTGCTGGATACGAAGACAGGGCTGATGCTTGCCTACGTAACTTTTACCGTTCCGTTCTGTACCTGGATGATGAAGGGATTCTTTGATTCGATTCCAATCTCGCTGGAAGAAGCGGCCCGGGTAGACGGTGCGGGTACGTTCCGCTGCTTTGCCACTGTAGTCCTTCCGCTGACGGTACCGGGTCTGGTGTCTACGGGGTTGTTTGCATTTATCAATGGCTGGAACGAGTATCTGTTTGCCAGTTCCTTTATGCAGAGCTATGGAAACTGGACGCTGCCGGTAGGTATTGCGAGTTTTAAGGGACAGTACGCTACGGACTGGGGAACGCTGATGGCAGGTTCGGTATTGATTACGATTCCGGTTGTAATCTTATTCCTTGGTTTGCAGAAGCATCTGGTAGGAGGTATGACAGCCGGAGCTGTTAAGCAATAAGAAGAGCAGAATGCATTTCATTCTGGATGAATCTAAGGGTATGGGGCATATTGGAAGATCTTTTTGGTGGAGGACTCAAATGCTCTGTGGAGATATGACGAGAAGAAAGGGCGATAGTTATGGAATTGAAACAGATTAGAATGGGTATTGTAGGAGCCGGCACATGGGGTGCGACACATGCATCCATTTACGCGGAGCATATCTGTGCGGACCCGGTTGCCATCTGCGATATGAATAAGGAGAAGGCTCAGGAGATTGCCGACAAATATGGAATCCGCAAAGTATATACGGATTACAAAGAGCTTGCTGCGGATAAGGAGATTGATGCAGTGGCGATTGTTACACCGGATTTTGCACATGCGGATATTGCCTGTGCGATGGCTGATGCAGGTAAGGATATTCTGATTGAGAAGCCTCTTGCAACAACGAGGGAAGATATTGACAGAATATGCGAGGCGGTTGAGAGAAATGGCGTGCGCTGTATGGTGGATCTTCATAATAGATGGAACGCGCCGTTTAATAAGGCTAAACAGGAGATTGCGTCAGGAAAGCTTGGAAAGCCATATACTGCATATATTCGCCACAGCGATGTGAAATGGGTAGCGACAGATATGCTTTCCTGGGCGGCAAAGTCATCCATTCTCTGGTTCCTTGGCAGTCACAGTCTGGATTCTTTGCGGTGGCTGGTGGAATCCGAAGCGAAGAGAGTATATTCCGTTAAGAAGGAAGGGCTTCTGAAGGAAAGAGGCGTGGATGTACCGGATATTTACCTGACTACGATTGAATTTGAGAATGGTGTAGTAGCTCATATGGAAAACGGCTGGGTTACTCCGAACGGTAACAGGAATGTGAATGATTTTCTCTGTGATGTAATGTGTACGGAGGGTATGATTAAGCTGAATCTATCCGCGCATAATCTGATTGAAGAGATTACAGAAGAATCTTCCAGTGTGCCGGATATTCTGGTATCCAATATGGTATTTGATAAGTGTAAGGGACTCTCTTATGAGAGTATCAGGGACTTCGTGGACCGTCTTGTGGACGGAAGAGAATTTCGGGTAACTCTTGAAGATTCCAGAAGAACGGCGATTGCGATTCTGGCGATACTGGAATCGGCAGAGAAGGGACTTCCGGTAGAAATCACTTATTAAAGTCAAGAGAGAGCGCTGTTTATAAAGGATTATAAGAGCTGTAAAAGATAGTTATTTCCTGCACAAAAGCGACAAAGCATTGTTGCCAGTGACGTCATCTGTATTGCAGGAAGAGCTTTTACAGCTCTTTTTGTGTTGCTGTAGAGCGTGTCCCCAAGTCGCTTTCTGCAAGATGTTGTCTCGGTCTGAATCAGATTTTAGAAATGAAATTTCTTCTAAGTCAGGAATCCTGAAAGTTCTGCTCGGACATAGCCTTAATCGAAGAGGCGTACTCTGATGGGGTCATTCCGGTTACTTTTTTAAATTGTCTCGAAAAGTAGTGGATAGACGCATAGCCGAGGATATCGGATATCTGTGTAAAATTCATATGCTGGGTCCGGATTAATTCTTTTGCCAGTCTGATTTTCATGTGGGAAAAGTATTCAATAATTCCCAGACCAGACTGCTGTTTGAAAATCTTTTGAAGATGCGACCGGCTCACAAGATTATCGCGGCAAATCTGTTCGATTGTAAGTTTGGAAGCCGGTTGTGATTCCATGTATTCTGTAACGCGCAAATAGATCTCCAAGTCGCTTTTGGCCTTGGTTGCTTTGGTATTGTTTGAAGTTGTAACGATTGGAGTCTTTCCTCTTCTTTCGTGTCGGCGCGCAAGATGAATCAGAAATTGCTCCAAATACAGACGAATTAACTGTTCTGAGCCGAAGGCTTCTTCTTCCTTCTGAGGCATATTCTGCAGATATGGGTCGTCTAAGCGGCAGTCAAAACAATGACGGGCTTCGATGATAATCTTAGCAAGCAGTTCCCGTTCTGCGTCGTCTATTTTAAATATTCTGTTCCGGAAGAAATACATAGCGCGGCTGTCGCATCCAAAGGAAACGACCACCAGATTTGGGGCAGTTTCGCCGGTGGCTCTGACGTTATGAAATTCATTTGGCTCATGAAAGGCGATATCCCCCCGTTTCAGCTTTATAGAATGGACGCCTGCAGTAATATCGACTTCGCCTTTGTCAACGCAGATAAATTCCCAGAAATCGTGGGTTTCGCCTTTGAAAGAAAAGGTACTCATATATTCAAAGTAGTGAATGCTGTAGATTTTACCAATAGAAATAGAATCTTTTAGTTGTATTCCGTTATATCCCATATAATGCCTCCGTAGGTGACTGTGAATTATGTTTTGGCTATTTTATATAAATATAATAATGCAAATAAATTAAAAATGCAATGGAATCAGGTAGATAATATAAAATTATAAAGTGATAATACAAAGCTTTTTGTGCAAATTTGTAATAGAATGTACAAAGATGGTTACAAATCACAAAAGGCTTTATACTTGCTGCGGCGAGGAGCCGGCCCTGTAGGGCAAAGTCTGTAAGAACAAGTATATTGAGCCAGAGATGCAGCGGAAAGCTTGTTGTAGGAGGGAAGCTATGGAACAGGTAATAAGAGCGCAAAAAGGAGAGGCAATTGCACATTTTCAGTACGAGGGAAGGCTGATAAAGGATATTCCGTTTGGGAACGGACATATTAACGATACGTTTCTTCTGACTTTTGAGGTCCGCAAAATGGGAAATATGAAGGTTATCCTGCAGAGAATGAATAAGAATGTATTTGAAGATCCAATCATGCTGATGGAGAATATTATGGGGGTGACTACGTATCTTCGGGAGAAAATTACAAAAGAAGGGGGAGATCCGGACAGGGAGACGCTGAATGTAATACCGGCGCTGGATGGCAAGCCCTATTATAAAGATTCTTTTGGCGATTACTGGCGTTCTTATGTATTTATTACGGATGCTACCAGTTTTGATCAGGTAGAGAATCCAGAACAGTTCTACCAGAGCGGCCTGGCTTTTGGACATTTTCAGAAATTGCTTGCGGACTATCCGGCGGATACGCTTTTTGAAGTCATCAAAGGCTTCCATGATACCAGGGCCAGATTGGAGACTTTTAAAAAGGCCGTACAGGATGATGTGATGCGGCGTGCGGCGAAAGTTCAGGAAGAGATTCGGTTTGTTCTTGACAGGGAAGAACTGGCAGGTTATCTTGGAGAGTGTCAGGAGAGGGGCGAGCTGCCTCTCAGGGTGACCCACAACGACACCAAGCTTAATAATATCATGATAGATAATAAGACGGGAAAGGGAATCTGTGTCATTGATTTAGATACGGTAATGCCGGGACTTGCTGTGAATGATTTCGGGGACTCGATTCGGTTTGGAGCCAGTACCGCGGCGGAGGACGAGACGGATTTGAGTAAAGTATCCTGCAGTATGGAATTATTTGAAGCCTATACCAAAGGTTTTATTGAAGGGTGCGACGGAAGGCTGACAGCCAGGGAGATGGAGCTTCTTCCTATGGGGGCGAAGACCATGACTTTTGAATGTGGGATGCGTTTTTTGACGGATTATCTGCAGGGAGACGTATATTTTAAAATACATAGAGAGGGACATAATCTTGACCGGTGCCGGACGCAGTTTAAGCTTGTAGAGGATATGGAAAACAAGTGGGAAGAGATGAAGGAGATTGTATCAAAATATTATGATTGTTAAGAATGTAAAGGTATATACGGAAGAGAAGAAGTTTAAAGAGGGAAGTATTTATATAGAAGGTGGGAGATTTGTCTCGCCTTCTGCGTATTTTGAAAAGGGAAATGGTTGTGAGAATAAGATAGGAGAATCAGAAGAGGTGATTGACGGGGAAGGCTGCTATGCAATTCCCGGATTGATTGATCTGCATTTCCATGGATGTATGGGAGCGGATTTCTGCGACGGAAACGAAGAGGCGTTGAGGACCATTGCCGAATACGAAGCTTCTGTGGGTGTGACGGCGATTGCACCGGCGACTATGACGCTTCCGGTGAAAGAATTAGAGGATATTTTAGCTGTTGCAGCAAAATATGCCCGAGAGCAGGACGCAGACAGAGAAGCGTTCAAGGGAATGGAGAATAAAAGCAAGACCACTGATGTGGGAAGACTCTGTGCAGATTTGACCGGTATTAATATGGAGGGGCCCTTTATCAGCCGGGCAAAGAAAGGGGCGCAGGACGCGGCGAATATTATTCCCTGCGATACAAAAGTCTGCGAAGGGTTTCTCGAGGCGTCCGGGGGGTTAGTGAAATTTATAGGAATTGCTCCGGAAGAAAGTGAAGGAGCGGTGGAATTTATAGAATCAGTTAAGGATAAGGTTCATGTGTCCCTGGCTCATACGAATGCGGATTACGATACGGCAAATGCTGCCTTTCAGGCAGGAGCGGATCATGCGGTGCATTTGTACAACGCGATGTCTTCTTTTACCCACAGGACGCCGGGCGTAATCGGCGCGGTGGCGGATAATGAGCATGTATGGGCAGAGCTTATCTGCGACGGGGTACACGTGCATCCGGCGGCGGTCCGGACTACATTCAAAATGCTGGGAGAAGACCGGATTGTCCTGATTAGCGACAGTATGAGAGCGACGGGAATGCCGGATGGGACCTATACGCTGGGCGGTCTGGA
>CAOKJI010000033.1 GCA_948468495.1 uncultured Dorea sp.
TGCAAATGCAGTCTCGATTGCAAGCTTCCCAATTTCGTAAGCAGGCACACCGACAGTGGTCAGGGGAGGATCGATTAATGTGCTTACATAGATATTATCGAAGCCTATGATTGCGATATCACTGGGGATTTTAATATTCAGTTCATGTATTGCCTTGACTGCGCCAATCGCAATCTCATCGTTACCGCAGAAGATTGCGCTGACGGAAGGCGTCTGGTTTAACAGCTTTTTTGTGTTTTCATAACCGTTGCCGGCTTCAAAAGCGCCGTCATATATCCACTGAGGTTTTACCTCTAAATGGTTATCTTCCATTGCCTGCATATAACCGAGCATACGCTGGCTGGATATGTCGAAGTCTTTCGGTCCTCCGATATAGGCTATTTTTTTATGTCCAAGCCTGATTAGATATTCGACGATATTATAGCTGGGCTGGCGGCTGTCATAGTAAATGGAGCGGACGCCGGGAATATGGTCCATATTCCTTTCAAGAGATATGACGGGCGTTGAGTTTGCGGAAAACTCTTCCAGTAACTGCAGGCATTTCAGACCATCTTCATTATCTTCCATAGCATAGCTGGAAATCAGTATTGCGTCCGGCATGATAGATTTGAGCTGCAGTAAACATTTGTGCTCTATTTCTTGTTTATTACAGGTAGGGAACGCGCAGACAGAATAGTTTGTGTTAATCGCTACATCCTGAATCCCTTTCAGCATGGCAACATGGAATGGATGATGAAAAGAAGGAAGAACTACGCCGATAATATTGGTGGTGTTTGCGCGGAGTCCGCTGGCTATGGTATTTGGAATATAATTCAGCTCCGCGATTGCATCATTTACGCGTTTGACTAATTCTGGAGTAACATTTTTTTTCCCGGTTCTTACATTTGAAACTGTTGCGGGAGAAACGCCGGCTTTTTTGGCGACGTCGAGTATATTTACTTTCATAATCATTCATCCTATCTAGTTATAATTGGTTTACTGTTCACTCCGTTCACTAACCTTCGCAAATCCATTATAAATTCGCTTCGCGAAAGGGATTTGCTCATTGAATATAGTATAGAAGATTTTTACGCCAAATACAATAAGAAAATGCAGAAAAAAGAATATAGAAAATGGTATAAATTGATATAAAAATCAAAAAATTGCACAAAGATTTGTACTAATTGTATGAAAAACGTTTTATTAATTATTAGCAATAATATACAAAATTTTTGAAAATAAAATGGTTAAAAATACCAATATACAAAAAAACAAACTTGTGATATGATTAAAATTAGTAAAACGTTTTACAAGTATGGAAAATAACAACAAGGAGGAGAAGAATGAATTGTTGGCTTGGCATTGATGCAGGTACAAGCGGGATAAAGGCGGTTGTTATTGATGAAGGCGGCAGAATTTTGGGCAGGGGATATGAAGAGTTAGACGTACTGTCGCCGCTTCCGGGATATGCAGAACAAAATCCGGCTGACTGGTGGAATGCTTGTAATAAAGCGGTTAAGCGTGCTGTTTCTGCAGATAAAATAGGGAAAGAAATTCAGGGGATTGGTTTTTCAGGTCAGATGCAGGGAACGGTTTTCCTGGACAAAGATAAGGAACCAATCCGGAATTGCCTTATCTGGCTGGATCAGCGTTCAGGACAGCAGGTAGATTACATTGAAGCCCGGATTGCCGAATCGGGAGATGAGATTGTAAATATTACCGGAAATCACTGCCTGAATAGTTTCTGGGCGCCTAAGATTTTGTGGCTGAAAGAAAATGAACCTGAAAATTATGAAAAAATCGATAAGGTTGTATTTACCAAAGACTATCTTTCCTATTGCATGACCGGAGAAATCGCAACGGAAGTCAGCGACGCGTCTTTAACATTTTTGATGGATGTTCCGAAACGCAAATGGTCAGACAGAATGTTCGGGCTGACAGGGATTCCCAAATCCATGGCGCCGGAACGATTACTGGAATCCTGTGATATCGTAGGAGGACTATTAAAGAGCGTTGCCGATGAATGGGGAATGAATCCTGGAATACCGGTTGTCGCGGGCGGCGGAGACCAGACGGCAAATGGTATTGGCACAGGAATTATTGAAGACGGAATTATGGGGTGTTCGATTGGAACCTCGGCCGTAGTGTTCGGATGCTGTAAGAATCCATTTATAGACCGTAAAAAGAGGGCGATTTTTAGCATGTGCCACTCGGTGCCGAATATGTGGTCGTATTTGGGCATGTCATTGACAGCAGGGGCTTCTCTGAAATGGGTGAGAGATATCCTGTTTGCACACAAGAAAGAGGAATGCCGCCGAAACGGCGTTGATATCTATGACTATATCAGTGCAATCGCTTCAAAAGCACAGCCGGGCTGTGAAGGCGTGGTGTTTTTGCCCTGGTTTAACGGAGATTCTACGCCAAATAATGATGCGAATGCAAGAGCGGGATATTTTGGAATGTCACTGCGAAGCGGAATGCCGGAGTTGTGCCGGAGCGTGATGGAAGGCGTTACATATTCTCTTAGGGAGACAGTAGAAATCTGCAGGGAATCAGGCAATGAGGTTACAGAGGTCAGGGCGTCCGGCGGAGGAGCAAAGAGCCCGCTCTGGAGACAGATTCAGGCAGATATCTATAATGCAAATGTAATTAGTATGAATATTGATGAAGGACCGGCTGCCGGAGCTGCCATAATGGCCGGCGTGGGCTCAGGATTTTTTAAGGATGTGAAGGAAGGATGTCAGTCTATTCTTAAAATCGGTGAAGTGACAGTTCCGAATCCGGAGAACGTGAAAATTTATAATGAATATTTCCAAACGTATCATCGGCTGTATGGTGATTTGAAAGAATCTTTTGCCCAGCAGGCTGAGCTTGTGAAACAGAATATGGTTTAGCATTTTGGGGCAGATTGATTAACAGGAAGAAGTATTTTCATTATGACAAGAGAAAAGAGAGGATAAAACATGAAAAAGAGATTAGCAAGGATATTAGTTTTGACAATAGCGGCTGCAGCGATAACAGCATGCGGACAGAACAGTGAGAGCGGAGCGGGGGCAGGCTCGCAGGCAAATACAGAAACAAATGCGGACGAGGACAGCGCAGAGCCAGAAGAGCCGGCAGAACCGGAGGAAGTGATTCTGGCAGCAAAATATAAAGACGACGGTACCGATGTTTCTTCGCTGGATGGCGTCAAAATAGGATATGCGCAGCGCAACACCAATGGTGCATGGCTGATAGCGCAGACGGAAAATCTGGAAACAGTTTCCGATGAACTGGGCGTTAACTTTGTGATGACTGATGCAGACGATGATCAGGCCAAACAGATATCAGATGTAGAAGATTTATGCTCGCAGGGAATCGACGTTCTGGTTTATCCTGCAATCGAATATGAAGCAGGCGCCTCAGCTTTGAATATAGCAAAAAATGCAGGGGTTCCGGTTTTCCTGCTTGGCAACGATGTTAAGAAATCAGACGAACAATATGTTACTTCTATTTTATTTGATTATACGGTGGACGGCAATGTTGTAGGACAATGGCTGGCGGATAATTACAGCGGTGAAGAATTAAATATTGTTGAGATTTCAGGTATTGAGGGCTCGGACCCGGCGGTAGGCAGAGCAGATGGATTCAGGAATGCAATTGCAGATGAAAGTGGATTTGAGATTATTGCATCCCAGACTGGCGATTTTTTGATGGATCAGGCACAGGATGTAATGGCAAACCTTCTTCAGTCTTATGGAGATGATATTGATGTCGTATTCTGTCATACAGACGAGATGTCAATTGGAGCGGTCTCCGCGATTGAGGCGGCCGGATATAAGCCGGGAAAGGATATTATGGTTCTGGGTATCGACGGTCAGAAAGCGGCGGTAGATTTGATTCGGGATGGAAAAATCAATGCAGTCTCTACCTGCGATACACAGGATGGAGAATATCTGTATAACTATATTGCGAAATATTTGAATGGAGAGACGCTGGATAAGAAGTATACCATTCCTTCTTATGTTATTGACAGTGAAAATTGTGATGAAGAAACAGGTTTCTAAATCAGAATGAGACAACCGGGAGGGAGTCTTCCCTCCCGGCATTGAGAGGAAAATCATATGGCTAAGGATAATCAGGTATTACTGGATATGCAGGGCATTCAAAAATCTTTCATAGGGGTGAATGCGCTGAAGGGCGTACAGCTTAAAGTAAACAAAGGCGAAGTTCATGCGCTGGAAGGTGAAAATGGAGCCGGCAAATCTGTTTTGATTAAAATCCTGACGGGAATCTATCAGCGCGATGGAGGCAGAATTATCTTTGATAACAGAGAAGTAGACTTTCAGACTCCGGCAGACGCGCAGAACGCAGGAATACAGACCATTTATCAGGAATTAAATGTGGCTCCTCTGCTCAGCGTTACAGAAAATCTCTTCATGGATAAAAAGCTGAAAAAATTCGGCCTGCTGGATTGGAAGAGGATGAACCAGGAAGCAGAAGAGATATTGAAGACATTTGAAATGGATATAGATGTTACACAGCCGATTGGCTCTTTTAGTGTGGCGATACAGCAGATGATTATGATTGCAAAATGTGTGGCTGCAAATGCGAAATTGATTATTATGGACGAGGTTACATCTTCTCTGGCCGACCGGGAAGTCGGACTATTGTTTCATATTATTGAGCAGTTAAAAAGCCAGGGTATTTCTATCATTTTTGTGACCCACAGGATGGATGAAATCTATGCGGTCTGCGACAGGGTTACCGTGCTGAAGGACGGCGATTTTATAGGCGCTTATGCTCTGGAAGAACTGCCGCGGTTTGAGCTGATATCTAAAATGGTGGGCAGACCGGCCACAGAAATTGAAAGCTATAAGAAAAAGTATAATGAATCAATTGATGAGAATGAGCTTGTATGTAGTCTGGAGAATGTCTCGGATGGGAAGCGGTTAAGACAGGTCAGTATGGTTCTGCGGAAGGGTGAAGTGCTGGGAATCGCAGGCTTGTTAGGCTCCGGAAGAACAGAGACGGCGAATATCGTGTGCGGCGTCTCGAAGGTGAAAAAGGGAGAATTGAAGGTACACAGTAAGACAGTTTCTTATCATAATATCCGGCAGGCAATGAAAAACAAAACAGTAATCTGTCCGGAAGAAAGAAAGCGGGACGCAATATTCCCCAATATGAGTATTGAAGAAAATATAACGATATCCGCCTTAGATAAGATAAGTCGTTTCGGGATTATTGACAGGAAGCGCCAGGCGCAGGTCGCAGATGAAATGATCAGAAAATTAAAGATAAAGACGCCGAATAAAGAGCAGAAGATTAAGTTCTTAAGCGGCGGGAATCAGCAGAAATGTATTGTTGCAAGAGCTCTTTTTAGTGAGCCGGACATTGTGATTATGGATGAACCGACCAGAGGAATTGACGTGGGGGCAAAATTAGAGATTGAAACGCTGATACAGGATATTGCACTGGAGGGAAAGTCGGTTATCATGATTTCTTCAATTCTTGAAGAACTGGAACGGGACTGTGACAGAATTACGGTAATCAGAGATGGAGTTGTAGTAGATGAGATTGAATATGCCGACATTTCTCAGGATGCCATTATTTATTCGATGTCTGAAGCGGAAGCATAACAGGGAAGGTGGCGGATATGGGGAATAAAGCTGAAAGAATGGAACAGGACGCGAACAGCATAGCAAAGAGAATGCTGAAGAGAAATGAAATGATACAAAGATACGGAGCAGTGGGGGTATTGATACTGCTGCTCTTGTTCAATACTATTTTTACCCGCAACTTTATCAGTGTGAATACAGTCTGGAATCTGGTTACCCAGACTACGGTGGTATGTATGCTGGCTATGGGGATGACGTTTGTTATTGGTACCGGAGGAATTGATATTTCAGTGGGCTCCGCAATGGCTTTTGTGGCGACAGTGACGGGTATATTGATGACGGAGACGGGAATTGGCGCTGTGCCCTCTATTATAGCCGGCCTGTTTACCGGTCTTTTGATTGGATTGCTGACTGGTTCAATTGTAGCATACTTCAGAGTTCAGCCAATGGTATTAACGCTTGCGCTTATGATTGCGCTCAGAAGTTTTGCCCGTCTGATGAGCAATGCCAAGACGATTCAGTTGAGGGAGTATGAAGGCTATACGGCGTTGGGAATCGGGAAACTAGGAAATATAGTTCCTGTTCAGGTTTTATATATGATTTCCATGGCGGTGATTTTTATTTTCGTTGCGAGTAAAACTACATTTGGGAAACGGGTAGAAGCGGTCGGAAATAACCGGAGCGCAGCCTACATGGCTGGAATAAATGAAAAAAGCATAACGATGACCGCGTATGGCCTCTTAGGATTTATGACGGCTCTGGCAGGAATTATAACCTGTGCGAGAACCATGAACTGCAATCCCAGCTCAGTAGGAGATGGCATGGAGATGAGTGCAATTGCCGCCGTTGTAATCGGAGGAACTGCCATGGAGGGCGGAAAGCCGAGAATTGCAGGAGCTATTGTAGGAAGCTTTATCATCCAGCTCATTGGAATTACTGTGAATATGAATAATATTGGCACAGAGTGGACGAAGATGATAAGGGCGGTGATTATTATGCTTGCTGTTTATCTCCAGGCAGAGAAGACAGTGAGGATGAAAAAAGTAAAGACTGTTAAGGAGGTGTGATATTTGAAACGAAATCAGGCGAAAATAAAGAAAGTAATCAGTAATAACGCAACGCTGTTTGCACTAATCATTGTTTTGATTATCGCTTCTTTGACAGTGGACAGCTTTTGTACAGTCATTAATTTTATGAATCTGCTGAAACAGTCCTGCACAACCGGAATTATGGCTATTGGGATGTCGTTTGTCATCATATCCGGCGGAATAGACTTATCGGTAGGCTCCATATATGCTTTTTCGGGCGTTGTCTGCGGATTATTTATGAACCATGTAGCGGATAGTCCGGTTTTGGGAACCATTGCTGCAGTTGCAGTCTGTACATTGATTGGCGCGATAAACGGATTCTGTATTGTAAAGCTGAAAATCGCTGCATTTATTACGACGCTGTGTATGATGAACGGGATTTACGGGCTGGGTATGGCTTTGACAGACGGCGGAAAATCCATACCGATTGAGGGAAACTTTTTTAACTGGCTGAGCTGGGGACAGATTGGAATATTCCCTGTTGCGGGAATCCTTTTGATTCTCAGTTATGTGCTCGCGGGAGTCGCAGGAAAGTACCGGGAGTTTGGCCGCGATTGTTACGCGATTGGAGGAAATTCCACCGCAGCGCTGATGAAAGGCGTTCCGGTAGACAGAGTTAAGATATTGTCATATACAGTGCTGGGATTTTGCGCAGGGATTGCAGGAATTATTGTTTCTACCAGAACAGGTACGGGTCAGATTTCAGTGGGCGCAGGCCAGGAAATGGATGTGATTGCCGCCTGTGTCATTGGCGGAATTGCTCTAAGCGGCGGCGAGGGCAGGCCGGTAAATGCACTTTGGGGCGTCTTTATCATTAATATTATCGGAAATATTATTAACCGGATGGCGAATATTTCATTTTTATTACAGGGCTGTATCACAGGCGCGATTATGATTGTGATTCTTCTGGTACAAAGCCAGATTGCCGGCAGCCGCGATATGGTTCAGAGCTGATGGAATTTTAATACGGAGGGGGTGAGGAGATATGTTCTAACCATAACTCTCCACAAAAATATATTACATTCTAAAGAAAGGTGAAAAGAAATGACAAAAGGAAAAAAAGATTTAAGCAGAGCGGAAAAAGTGATTATCATGGAAAACAGAAAAATTCGTATGGACAGAGGAGAAGTCATGAATAAAGACTCCTATGCTTATGCGAGGTGTCAGAAACTTCGGGAGGGCATTATCAATGCGCGGCCGCGTCTGTGTATTGAGCGTGCCAGACTGGTAACGGAGTCTTATAAGCAGACGGAAGGCATGGATATCGAGATGCGCAGGGCGCTGGCATTTGACCATATTTTAAGTAATATGGAAATCTTTATTCTGCCAGACGAGCTGATTGTCGGAAATCAGGCGGAGTACCAGAGATCAGCGCCGATTTTCCCGGAGATGGCTGTAGAATGGATTGCAGAAGAGCTGGATGACTTTACGAACCGTCCGCAGGATCCTTTCTATACTTCAGACGAAGTAAAAGATATTTTTATGAATGAAATCTATCCTTACTGGAAAGGGAAAACTTTGTCGGACAGAGTGAATGGTTACATGACGGATGAGATGAAGCTGGAGAGATTTGACGCTCAGGTATTCAGCCTTGGACTGCATGAGGAGGGCGGACTTGGTCATGTGTTATTTGATTATGGAAGGCTGATTCGCAAAGGTTACAGAGGATTTATCAATGAAATTCAGGAGAAGCTTCATGAGCTGGACCCTACCGAGCCGGATGCTCTGAGCAGAAAGAGATGGTATCAGGCTGCGGTTATTGTGCTGGAAGCAGAGATTAAGTATGCGAACCGGTTTGCTGATTTGGCGCAGAAACAGGCTGCAGAGGAAAAGGATGAGAGACGGAAGAAAGAATTAGAGAAGCTTGCTGCAATCTGCCGGAAAGTACCGGAATATCCTGCAGAAACCTTCTATGAAGCGCTGCAGTCCATGTGGATACCTCAGATTACGTCCCAGATATATGACAACGGCGTTTCCATTACACCCGGAAGAATGGATCAGTATTTGTATGACCTCTATGTAGATGATATCCTTCAGGGCCGCGCGACAAAAGAGGAGCAGCAGGAGGTTTTGGAGTGTTTCTGGATGAAGCTGACAGAGGCAATCAAGATATACCGTCTGGCAGACTGTAAGATTCACGCAGGCTTCCCGATGGGGCAGAATATCGTGATTGGCGGCGTGACTTCAGAGGGAGACGATGCGACGAATGACTTATCCTACCGGTGCCTGGAGGCTCACAAACATATGCATCTCATGCAGCCGAATTTCTCGGTGAGATTACATAAGAATACCCCGGAGGATTTCCTTCAGGCTGTAGTAGAAGCAATTAAGGTTGGCAACGGTATGCCCCAGATTGACAATGACGAGGCGTTTATACCGGCCCTTATGAATATTGGCATTCCGGCAGAGATTGCCCGGGATTACGCTCCGGTGGGGTGCGTTGAGATTAATCCGCCGGATACCTGGGGACGCGTGAACGGCGGATACTTTAATGTGGCAAAGGTTGCGGAGCTGGCGCTGACAGACGGGTTTGACAATATCAGCAAAAAGCAGGTCGGGCCGCATACAGGCAAGCCGGAGGATTTGAAAACTTTTGAAGATGTTCTGCATGCATATGAAGAACAGATGGATTACGCGGTGAAATTGATTGTTGCTGAAAACCAGATTATTGACCAGGTTCATGCAGAGTTAGATCCGGTTATGCTTGTGTCCTGTATGGTAGGCGGCTGCATTGAAAGTGGTAAGGATGTTACCAGAGGAGGCGCCGTATATAACTGGACCGCTCCGCTGGGCCTTGGAATCGCCAATGCGTGCGATATCCTCTATTCCGTTAAGAAGACCGTATTCGATGATAAGATGTTGACGATGGAAGAAATGGTTGACGCGATGAATACAAACTTTGAAGGAAAAGAGACGTTGAGACAGTATCTGCTAAACAAGGTTCCCAAATATGGAAATGATATTCCGGAAGTTGACTGCTTTGCAAGATATGCTTCTGACGTATGGTTTGATGCGATGGAAGGATATGAAGGATTCCATGGCGGACCGTTTGTCGGCTCCTTTGTCCCTGTAGCGGCGAATGTTGCCTTCGGTTACTTTACAGGCGCGACGCCGGATGGACGTCTGTCCGGTACAATTCTTGCAGACGGTATTTCGCCGTCCAATGGAGTAGACCACAATGGACCGACGGCCGCTATGAAATCCATCAGCAAACTGAATCATCTGCGTATTCCGAACGGCGTAATTTACAACCAGAAATTTAATCCTACGGCAGTAGCTACGCCGGAAGGCACACGCAAGTTCTCTCAGATGATACGTACGTATATTAATCTGGGAGGAGGTCATGTTCAGTTCAACATGGTAACGGCGGATCAGTTGAAGGAAGCCCAGGACAAACCAGAGGATTACAAGAGTCTGGTAGTTCGTGTGGCAGGATACAGCGCATTCTTCAACGAGCTTTCAAAGCCGGTGCAGGATTCGATTATTACCAGAACAGAGATACAGGAAGTATGCTGATAATTTGAAAGGTTTTTGGCTTTATGCCAAAAACCTTTCGTTAAAAGAGAGGTGCAAAAAATGGAGAAAGCGGTTATATTTAATATTCAGAGATTTAGCGTCCATGACGGGAACGGTATTCGCACAAATATATTTTT
>CAOKJI010000034.1 GCA_948468495.1 uncultured Dorea sp.
CAAGAAAAGTTTCTTCTAAATTATCGGCAGGATATCCGGCATGGAAGGCGTAATCTTTCAGGGATTCCATCGTTCCTTCAAAAAGGAGGTGCCCATGATTTAGAATGCCCACGTCGTCCGCTAACAGTTCCATTTCACTTAACAAGTGGGAAGACACCAGTACAGTACAGTCGTATTGCTTCGGCAGCGAGCGGATTAAAGTGCGGATTTCATGGATTCCTACCGGGTCAAGACCGTTGGTGGGTTCATCCAGAATCAGTATGGGGGGCTTCCCGATGAAGGCTCCTGCAAGTCCAAGGCGCTGTTTCATGCCGAGAGAGTATTTCTTTACCTGGCGTTTCCGGTGCTGGGACAATCCTACAAGCTCTAAGGCTTCGTCGATAGAGGACTTAGGAAGCCCTAAAATTCTTCGGATAATATCCAGATTCTCCTCTCCGGTGAGATTTCCATAAAAGGCAGGCGCTTCAATGAGAGAACCGATTTTCTTCAAGGTCGGAATCCGTCCGGAAGAAAGAGTTCTGCCGTCGATGAGAAAGTAACCGGAGGTTGGACTGGTGAGGCCTAAGAACATCTTCATGGTTGTGGATTTTCCCGCTCCGTTGGGTCCGAGAAAGCCGTAAATGCGGCCCTTTGGAATATGGAGGTTCATATCGGAGACTGCGGTAAAATCACCGTAGGTTTTCGTTAATTGCTTTGTTTCAATGATATTCATTTTGTTGCTCCTTTCTGGTTGATAGGCTTAGTATAAAACGCCAACCTTGCAGCAACCTTTTCACAACCTTACATTTTCCTTACATTTTTGTGCAGAAGAGGATTTGCAGGGAAAATCATGGTATCATACAATCAATGGAAAACAGTGAACAGACGAACGGTGTTTCCAATATTTGCAGAGAAAAGAGGTATACCTTATCAAATGGCCGAACAGCTATAATGGGGCGCCAGAAGGGAATACTTTGTAAAATGGCCGGGAGGGTGTGATTTTATGAATTATGATTATTTAAAAAATAAGAAGATTTTATTGGTAGACGATGAGGAAGGGTTAAGACAGATGGTTTCCTCCATTTTGAAAAAGGAAGGTTATGAACAGGTGAAGTCTGCCGGGACGGTGAAAGAAGCGCTGGAGTTCAGTAAGATGTGGCGGCCGGAATTTGCCATTCTGGATGTGATGCTGCCGGACGGGGACGGATTCCATTTGTTTGAGCAGATGAGGAGTTTCTTAGATATTCCGGCGCTGTTTCTGACGGCGAGAGGAGAGGAAGACGACCGAATCCGGGGATTTGGACTGGGAGCCGATGATTATGTGGTGAAGCCATTTTTACCAAGGGAGCTTCTGTTTCGTATTCAGGCGATATTACGGCGCACTTATAAAGAGGATCATCCGCTGCTTGAACTGGCGTTTAGCCGGGTGGACTTTGAGCGGGCGGAGGTAATCCGGCAGGGGGAGCATATCCCGCTGACTGCAAAGGAATATGCAATCCTGCAGACCCTTGGCCGCAACGCAGGGCGGATTGTGACCATTGATTCGCTGTGCGAGGCGGCCTGGGGGGATAATCCCTATGGCTATGAGAATACGCTGATGGCGCATATCCGGAGAATCCGGGAAAAGATAGAAGAGAATCCGTCGAAGCCGGTATCACTGATAACGGTGAAAGGACTTGGGTATAAACTGATACCTGGTACAGCGGATTAGGAAAAAGAAGGAGCGGATGACTGGAATGACAAGTATTATGAGACTGATTAAGCGGTTTGTGATTACGCTGATTCTATCGCTTTTAGTCCTCTTGGTTTTGAATATTGTGCTGATTGTTACGGTGCTGCAAAATGACAGGGAATCGATGGGAGGCTGGGGGATGGCCTCCCAATTAGCAGAGATGCTTAACGCGGGGCCGGATGGTGAATACGAGCTGCCGGAGGAAGGGAGACGAATGCTGGAGCAGGGCAATATCTGGGCGGTGCTTGTTCAGGACGGAACCGGAGATGTTATCTGGCACAGTGAGAATCTGCCGGAGGAGATACAGCTTCATTATTCGGCAGCGGAGATTTCCTGGTATACCAGAGGCTATATTGAAGATTATCCTACCACTACGGCGGCAATGGGAGAGAATCTGATTATTGTAGGAAATCCGAAAGAGAGGTACTGGAAGGAATTGTATCCTACCTGGAATCTGGATATGATTAAGAACATGCCCCGGACGATTCTGATATTTTTCGGAGCGAATCTGGCAATTGTTTTTCTGATTTATCTCATTGTCGTATCTGGGATTCTGCGTTCTGTGAAGCCGATTGTTCAGGGGATACAGGCTTTGCCGGGAGGCAGAGATGTGTATGTGAAAGAGAAGGGTCTGCTCTCTGATTTAGCGGCGGCCCTGAATCGGGTATCGGAAATGCTCCGGTGTCAGGAGTACGAGCTGAAGAAAAAGGAACAGGCAAGAGCAGACTGGATTTCCGGCGTTTCTCATGATATTCGGACGCCTCTTTCTATGGTAATGGGATATGCGGCGGATATAGAAGAGGATGCGAAAGAATCGGAGGAAATCAGGCAGAAGGCGGGAATTATCCGTATGCAGAGCATTCGTATGAAGAATCTGGTCAATGATTTGAATCTGGCGTCGAAACTGGAATATCAGGTACAGCCGGTGAAGGTGGAAGAAATGAATCTTGTGACGCTTTTGAGAGAAACAGCCGTATATTTCATGAATTTGGATATTGAAGGGAAATATCAGGTAGAGTTTGCGGCCGACAGGATGCAGACCTCCGGCGGGTCTTTTTACGGGGATAAGGAGCTGTTAAAGCGTGCCGTCCATAATCTCTTGCTGAACGCCCAGATTCACAATCCTGCAGGATGTCAGATTCGGATGGAATTATCGGAATATCCGGAGCTTTTTTGCATTACGATTGAGGATGATGGAATCGGAGTTACGGACGAACAGTTGGAAAAGCTTCGGAATACGCCCCATTATATGCTGAGCAGCGGAACCGCCTCGGAACAAAGGCATGGTCTCGGACTTCTGATTGTCCAGCAGATTATCGCGGCCCACGGGGGAAGGGTGGAATTTGGCCAGGGTGTGAAACGGGGATTCCGGGTGGATATTTTCTTGAATAAATCCGGGAAATCCATTAGAGTAGAAGGAGACAGTAAGTAATGATTGGCTGTACCGTTTTTTTACCGGGGTAAAGTCCGGCTGACTGTGGGACAGATAAAGATATGGTAAAAAAGGATAAGAATGACGGAGGAGACGTTATGTACCGGATACTGGTGATAGAGGATGATTTTTCGATGGCGGAGGCAATGAAAAGGCAGATGGAATCCTGGGGGAACGAGGTCTTGCTGATATCTGATTTTCAGAATGTAATTCCCGTATTTACAGAATACGAGCCTCATATGGTACTGATTGACATTATGCTGCCATTTTTTAACGGATATCACTGGTGCAGTGAGATTCGCAAGATTTCTAATGTGCCGGTTGTGTTTATTTCCTCTGCGTCGGATAATATGAATATCGTTATGGCGATGAATATGGGAGGGGATGATTTTATCCCGAAACCGGTGGATTTGAATGTGATGACGGCGAAGATTCAGGCCCTTTTCAGAAGGGCTTATGATATGGGCGGGACAACTCCTGTGCTGGAGCACCGGGGCGTAGCGCTGAATCTGAATGATACGTCCTTCACATTTGGAGGGGAACGGGTAGAGCTTACGAAGAATGAATTTCGCATCCTGCAGACGCTGATGGAGAATAAGGGGAAGGTGGTCAGCAGGGATACGCTGATGACGAGACTCTGGCAGGAAGACAGTTATGTGGAGGAGAATACGCTGACGGTCAATGTGGCAAGGCTTCGCAGGAAGCTTTCCGGCGCAGGGGCGAAGGACTTTATAACGACCAGGGTGGGAAGCGGATATATTATTGAAGATATTTGTGATATTTAAAAAGTTGGTGCAAAGCTAGAGCGTGTCCTCAAATTCATTCCTACAATCTGTCGCCCCACTTCACCTCAGATTTTACGATGAATTTGGTTAATGTAGCCCACTACACCTCCCAAATCCAGCATAAAATCTGATGCAAATTGGGACGGCATCTTGCAGAAAGCAATTTGGGGACACGCTCTAGGAGAGGATGGAATGATGCAGGATAAATGGTATCGGCTTTTGTGGGAATATGCGAAGCAGTACAGAAGGACGGGTCTTTTGTTTTTGCTGTTTGCAGGGATTTTTGCAGGCGTATTTTCGCTTTATGATTTGGAAGCGGAGGCGGTATTTTATGCGGGCTGTATCTGCGCGGCTGTCGGAATTGTGATTTTGGGCTTGCACTTTTTCTTTTTTTACAGAGAGCACAGAGAAAGGGAACGGCTGCTTGCAGGGATTGAATTGATGTATGAAGAGCTTCCCCGGCCAAAGACGCTTCCGGAAGTGGATTATCAGCGGATGATAGAGGAACTGGGAAAGATTTCAGCAGGTTATTTGACAGACTGGAAAAGAGAGCGGCAGGACAGCCTGAATTATTATACCGCCTGGGTGCATCAGATTAAGACCCCGATTGCGGTAATGCGGATGTATCTGCAGGAAGAAGATACCAAAGAGCACAGAGAACTTCAGGCAGAACTCTTCCGCATTGAGCAGTATGTGGAGATGGCGCTTTCTTTTATCCGGCTGGGAAGCAGGGAGAATGATTTTGTTTTCAAACACTGTGAGCTGGATGGAATTATCAAGCAGGCGATTCATAAGTATGCGCCCCAGTTTATCAGAAGAAAGATTAAATTAATCTATGAGCCGGTTGGGGTGACGGTTCTTACGGACGAGAAATGGCTGCTCTTTATTCTGGAACAGCTCTTGTCGAATGCGGTGAAATATACGCCGGAGGGGACCATTACGATTCAGGTTTCCGAAGATAAGAAGCTGTCGGTAACAGATACGGGAATCGGAATTGCACCGGAAGATTTGCCGCGGATATTTGAGAAAGGATTTACCGGTTACAATGGCAGAGAGGATAAGAAGGCGACGGGGCTGGGCTTAAATTTGTGCAGGCAGGCGGCCGATAAGCTTGGAATCCGGATTACGGCTGAATCAGAACCGGGGAAGGGGAGCAGATTTACCCTTGATTTGAAGGAAAAAGAATTAGATATTGAGTAGTGATTTTTATATAGGTACTTGCGAAGGGACATGCCTGTTTATCTAAAGGATGCAAAAAAGATACAAGCTGATATGGCTAATTTTTAGAAATTGTGATAGACTGTAAAAGTAGAAGATTAATACAAGTAGGAATGAGGAGGGATTATATGTGCCAGATAGCATTGAGCATACCAGATGAGGTTCTTTTTGATACGAAGATGAATTATGAGCAGGCGGAACAATTTGCAAAGCGGGCAGTAGCGCTTGGATATTATACTCAGAGCGGTATATCTATCGGGTACTGTTCACAGATTGCAGGGATGTCAGAGGAAGAATTTATAAAGTATTTGGGACAGAATGGTATATCTATCTTCAAGTTTGATAATAAGGAAGAATTTTTGGAGGAATTAAATCATGCGTAAGGTGATTGTAAATTCGACTCCTCTGATTGTACTTTGCGGAATTGACAGACTGGATATATTAAGAGAGATGTATCAGAATATTTATATTCCTTCTGCCGTATTTCAGGAAATAACAGCAAAGGGTGACTCGGCTGGTAAACAAATTTGTTCTGCTGGAGATTGGATTCATGTAGAACAGATTCGTAATTATAGTGAAAAGAAAATGTATAAAGCAAAGCTGCACGATGGTGAAGTAGAAGTGATGATTCTTGCACAGGAGCAGAAAGCGGACTTAGTAATTATAGATGATAATGCAGCGAAAAAGACTGCCAAATATCTGGGACTTACAGTTACGGGTACATTGGGGGTTCTGGTAAAAGCTAAGAGACAGGGAATCATAGAAGAGGTTCGTCCGCTATTAATGGAAATGAAAAGGAATGGATTTTATGTTGATAATATTGTGGAATGCCTGGTATTAGAACAGGCAGGAGAACACAAAAGATTATCATAAATGGTACGATAAAGCATGACATATTTTTTGTGAAAGGAATATGTCTTGTTGTTTTTTAACGCCAGCTATAACGCTATTACGCCATCCAGTCGCAGCGGTTTGGGTTACAAAAATGTCACAGAAATGTCACTGGATTCGATGTCTGTATTTTGAGCGGTTTGTTATAGTAAAACTGCAAAAGACAAGAAGGAGGTTACAAGGATGGCTTTTTTAGAAGTTTCTTGCCTGAAGAAAATATATACGACAAGATTTGGCGGCAGCCAGGTTCAGGCGCTTTCTAATGTAAGTTTTTCAGCAGAGGAAGGAGAGTACGTGGCAATTATGGGAGAATCCGGTTCTGGAAAGACAACGCTTTTGAATATTCTGGCGGCGCTGGACAGGCCGACCGGCGGCAGGGTGATTCTGGACGGGATGGATTTGGGGCAGATTAAGGATAAGGAAATTACGATGTTTCGGAGAGAACACCTGGGATTTGTATTTCAGGACTTTAATCTTCTGGATACATTTAATCTGAGGGATAATATTTTTCTTCCGCTGGTGCTGGGGAGAAAGAGTGTGCAGGAGATGACAGACAGCCTGCTCCCCATTGCACAGAAGCTTGGAATCAGGGATATTCTGGATAAATATCCTTATGAGGTATCAGGAGGGCAGAAGCAGAGGGCGGCGGTAGCCAGGGCGCTGATTACGAATCCGAAGCTGATTCTGGCGGATGAGCCGACGGGAGCGCTGGATTCTAAGGCGGCGAATGATTTGCTGACGCTTCTGGGAGAGATTAACCGGGACGGCCAGACTATTTTGATGGTGACCCATTCTGCCAGAGCCGCAAGCCGGGCAGGCAGGGTACTATTTATCAAAGACGGCGAGGTATATCATCAGATTTACCGGGGAAATAGTACGAATGAGCAGATGTATCAGAAGATATCCGACACGCTGACGCTGCTGGCGACGGGCGGTGATGCAAGATGAAACATGGATTTTATACAAGGCTTGCAGTTACCAATATTCGGAAGAACCGGCGAACTTATATACCCTATATTCTGACCTGTATTTTGACAGTTATGATGTATTATATGGTAAAATCTTTGTCTGTAAATCCGGGACTTGGAGATATGTACGGGGGAGGCTCTGTTGCTGTTACGCTGAATCTGGGAACTTATGTGATTGCGCTGTTTGCATTTATTTTTCTATTTTATACCAACAGTTTTCTGATGAAACGCAGGAAGAAGGAATTTGGCGTATTTAATATTCTTGGTATGGAAAAGAGACATTTGGCCAGGGTGATTCTGACAGAAACGATTCTGGTGACAATACTTAGTATCGGGCTGGGGTTGGGGCTTGGAATACTCTTCGATAAGGCGATGTTCCTTCTGATGTGCAAAGTAGTAGGCGCGGAGATTAGTCTGGGATTTTTTGTTTCAGAGAGGGTAATCTTATCTACAGTCAGACTTTTTTGTATGATTTTTCTGATTATTTACCTAAAATCAATTTATACCGTTCAGATATCGAAGCCTATTGAACTTCTGCGCGGCGGTAGCGAAGGGGAACGGGAACCGAAAACGAAGGGTTTCTTAGCATTGCTGGGCGTGGCGCTTCTTGGAACCGGGTATGGTCTGGCGGTGACGATTAAGAATCCGATTGCTTCGATGGGCGTATTTTTCGTAGCGGTGATTCTTGTAGTGATTGGCACGTACCTGCTTTTTACGACGGGCAGTATTGTGATTTTGAAGCTGCTTAGAAAGAATCGGAACTTCTACTATCAGCCGGGGCATTTTATCAGTGTGTCGGGGATGCTTTACCGGATGAAGCAGAATGCAGTCGGGCTCGCGAATATCTGCATCCTGTCCACTATGGTGCTGGTGATGCTGTCTTCCACGACCTCGCTGATGTTTGGCATGGAAGATATGCTGAAAGTTCGTTATGCCAGAGATTTTGAGGTTTATTCTAAAGAACCGGATATGACGGGGCAGAATGATAAAATATTCCGAAAGATAGAAGAGTTCTGCGAGACCGAGAGTATTCCGGTTGAAAATAAAATCCAGTATGCATCTCTGCTGCTTGTGGCGCAGGAAAAGGGGGACTGGTTTGAGACAGATGGAAAGAAAATAGATGTGGCGGGAAGCACTTCGGAATTTCGGTCTCTGGTTTTTGTTCCTCTGTCAGATTATAATACGGCGACAGGGGAGAGCAGGACTCTCGCAGGAAATGAAGCGCTGCTTTTCTCCAATTATGAAGCATATGAGAAACCGACGCTGGGAGTTTTTGACAGGGAGTATCAGATTACAGGGTATTTGAAGGAGTTTTTCGGAGAGGGGGTCTCGAATACCAATATTGTGACGAGTTATTATCTTATCGTGACGGATGAGGAATTCGAGAAACTGAAGGAGATAAGTGAAAGAGAACTGGGAGAGGCGGGAATGGTACAGACCTATTACGCTTTTGACACCTCTGCTTCCGGCGAAGAGCAGGAAATGCTGGAAGAGCGGATTTTGGACATTATTGTAGAGGTGGGAGCGGAATACGAAGGGAATTTCAACGGATATATGGAATCCAGAGCCGGTAACAGACGGGAATTTATGGGAATTTACGGCGGCTTGTTTTTCCTTGGACTGTTCCTTGGCACGTTATTTATTATGGCGACAGTGCTGATTATCTATTATAAGCAGATATCAGAAGGGTATGAAGACAGAGAGCGGTTTGAAATTATGCAGAAGGTGGGGATGACCCAGGATGAAGTGAAAGGAACCATCCGTTCCCAGGTGCTGACAGTATTCTTCCTTCCGATTGCCGTAGCCGGAATCCATATCATGGCTGCATTTCCTTTAATCAGGCTTCTGCTGGCAATCATCGGTATGGGAAATGTGAAGCTGTATCTGCTCTGTACGTTGGGAGCATTTCTGGTGTTCGCGGTACTGTATGTGATTATTTACAGCCTTACGGCCAGAACCTATTATAAAATTGTACGGAGATAAAAAAATAAAATAGGGTCTTGACAAAAAGAACGTGCGTTTGTAATATATAAGTATACAAACGCATGTTCTTTGGCTTTTAGAGCAGGTACTGCGTAAGAAGGGAAGTGGATGACGCATGAGGATTATGGAAGATCTGTCCGTAATGGAGAAGCTTGAGATTTTAACAGACGCCGCCAAGTATGATGTGGCGTGTACCTCCAGCGGTACCGACAGGGCGGGCGACGGCAGTGGAATCGGCAATTGTGTGAAGGCGGGGCTTTGTCATAGTTTTGCAGCGGATGGGAGATGCATTTCTCTGTTGAAGATATTGTTTACCAACGAGTGCATTTTTGATTGCAAATATTGTCTGAACCGGCGGAGTAATGACGTGCCAAGGACTTCCTTTACGCCGGAAGAAGTCTGTGAACTTACCATTGAATTTTACCGCAGGAATTATATTGAAGGGCTGTTCTTAAGTTCCGGCGTGCTTCATAGCCCGGATTATACGATGGAATTGATTTATTCTGCTCTTTACAAGCTTCGTTATGAGAGGAGGTTTCAGGGATACATTCATGTGAAGGCAATTCCGGGGGCCAGCCTTGAGCTTGTGCGGCGGGTAGGGTATCTGGCTGACAGGATGAGCGTTAATTTAGAGTTTGCTACGGCGGAGGGTCTTAAGAAGCTGGCTCCCCATAAGACCAGGAAGAATATTCTTGCGCCCATGAGGATGGTACAGAATGGCGTGGCCGAGAACCGGTATGAGATTCAGAGTTATAAGGGCGCTCCCAGATTTGTTCCTGCGGGACAGAGCACGCAGATGATTATCGGAGCCACGCCGGAGACGGATTATGAGATACTTCATGTGGCGGAGTCTTTGTATAAGAAGTTTGATTTGAAGCGGGTTTTTTACTCGGCGTTTGTTCATCTGAATGACGACAGGGAACTTCCGGCAAGGACCGGAGAGGGGCCGCCTCTTTTGAGGGAGCACAGATTGTATCAGGCTGACTGGCTTCTTCGGTATTATCATTTTGAGGCTAGTGAGATATTGTCTGAAAAGGAGCCGAACTTTAACGTATTATTTGATCCGAAGTGTAACTGGGCGCTGCGGCATCTGGAGCAGTTTCCGGTGGAGGTGAACCGGGCGGACTATGAGATGCTTCTTCGGGTGCCGGGTCTTGGATACCGTTCCGCACAGAGGATTGTGCGGGCAAGAAGGTTGGGGACGCTGGATTTTGCGGACCTTAAGAAGATGGGCGTAGTGTTGAAGCGGGCGATGTA
>CAOKJI010000035.1 GCA_948468495.1 uncultured Dorea sp.
CCATCTCCTCTCATACCTGTTAATATAAACAGACTTTGCTCTGTTACAGATTCTCTTATTCATCATTTTAAATTATGAAGTCTGGCTCTTCACTACTTCAATCGCCTTCTCAAGCTGGTTATCATACTCCGGATTCTCTTCATCCGGTTCATATTCGACCTCTACATCCGGAGTAATTCCTATTCCATTGATACTCCTTCCGCTGGGCGGAAAATATTCCGCAATGGTAAGCTTCACACTGCTTCCATCCTTCAAGTCAAAAATTTGCTGAACTACCCCTTTCCCGTAAGACTGGGTTCCCACGATTTCCCCAGCGTCATAATCCTGAATTGCAGCGGCATAGATCTCCGCCGCGCTGGCACTGTTTCCATTCATCAGTACAGCCAGCGGCTTTTGAAACTGATGCTCCTCATCAGAGGTATGCACTGTCTTTTCTCCAGACTTTTCTTCCATAGACACTACCGTTCCTTCCGGAAGCATCAAATCCAGAATCTCAACAACCACATCCAGATTGCCTCCCGGATTACTGCGAAGATCTACTACCAGCCCATTCAGTCCCTGGCTCTCTAAATCTTCCAAAGCAGTCTGGTACTGCTCGCTTGTCACCTTGTCAAATTCTGTTATCCGTATATAACCGATACCGCCCTCTTTCATCTCATGAGAAACGGTCATTACCTCTATCTTTCTACGGACTGCTGTAACTACAACTTCCTCTGCAGTATCGCCCCGAAGCAGAGTGAGTCCTACTTCTGTGCCTTCATCTCCCTTAATGCGGCTAACTACCGCTGTCAAATCAAGCCCTGTAATATCTTCATCCGCTACCCGGTAGAGAATATCATCCGCCCTGATTCCCGCCTCCTCTGCCGGAGACCCCGGATACACCTGCACTATAGTAACTACTCCGGTATCTCTGTCCTGGGTAAGTACCGCTCCAATTCCACTGTATTCACCGGAGAAAGACTCCATCATATCCTTTGTCTCTTCCTCGTCGTAATAAACGGAATAAGGGTCGCCAAGACCATCTATATAACCTTTATACAACCCTTCTCTGAGAGCATCTCCATCTTTCTCTCCCATATAATAATTGTCCACAAGCTCATCCAACAGCTCTAACTTCGTCTCTGCAGATTCATCTACCGGTTTATCGCTCTTTTCTGTCACACGCCTTAACGCACTGCCTACCCCGAAACCGTCTATCCCGCAGGAAACGCATCCCATAATTAATAATACAGTAAGGGCGCCCAAAAGCGCCCCTTTTATAAAACCTTTATTTTGCATCGTTCGTCCCAATCCCCGTTCATCTTTACTAATATATTCTTAACAAGGACCTGTATTACAGGTAATTTCTCGGGTCTACCGGCGTACCGTTCACCCACACTTCAAAATGAAGATGCGGTCCTGTAGATGCGCCTGTGCTGCCTACCGCCGCGATATTCTGTCCAACGCTTACCGACTGGCCTGAACCCACATAAATCTCGCTGCAGTGCTGATACAACGTTGATAATCCATTCCCATGATTAATTACCAGATAATTACCTCTCGCCCCATTATATGCCACTGTTGTTACTGTACCGCTGGCTGCTGCATAAATCGGACTTCCTGTACCTGCTGCGTAATCGCGTCCCTTATGGTTAGTACTTCCAATACCGCCCGGCGATGATCTGCCTCCAAATTCGCTGCTGATATAAGCCGACGGACATGGATTGCTTAACGCACCATTCCCACTTGGCGCTACAGACGGTCCTGCCGTTCCGCCTCCGGAACTGCCGCCGGAGCTTCCCCCGGAACTGCTTCCCTGCGCGGCCTGAGCCGCCGCTGCAGCTGCGGCAGCCGCAGCTGCTTCTTCTCTCATACGCTGCTGTCTTGCCGCTTCTTCCTGCAATGCTTTCAACTTCGCTGCATTCTCGCCAATTGCAACTTCCAAATCACTAATCTGTTCTGCCTTTTCCTCCAGCAATACAGATACTTCATCCTGTTTTTCCTGAAGCTGAACCTGCAGAGTCTCCAGTTCAGCCTTCTCCCCTTCCAAGGCCTTCTTCTGTTCGTCCACACGCTGCACTGTAGCTTTAAATTCATCCAGCATATCCCTGTCATATTCCGATATCTGCGTAATATATTCCGCATTATTCAGAAAATCTCCGATACTCTTCGATGAAAAAAGAATCTCAATAAACTGGGTATTCCCATTCTCATACATATATTTAATGCGCTTCTTCATGCTCTCGTACTGATTGTTTTCGTCAATCTGAGCCTGAATCAGTTCATCTTCTTTTACAGCAATTTCTTCCTGCTTCGCTGTAATCTTTGCTGTGGTCTCATCCATCTCAGCAATCAGTTTATTAAGCTGATCCGCCAATGCTTTCTTCTCAGCTTCCGCCGTACTTTTCTGAGCTTCCAGCGCCTCTCCCTTTTTCTTCGTCTCCTCGATAGATGAAGCCTGAACCGGAATCGTCATACCAAATACCAGCGTAAGAATTAATAATATGCTTACAAATCTTTTACCCTGCATACTTAATCTGCCTCCCTTTTATCCCCGTATTAATTATATTGCCCTCCTGCTGTTTTGTTACTAAACCCTGCCAAACTAACGGCGTCTGCCCAAACAGGCACGCCTCCGGATTATACTCTTAAGTGCTTACGAATCGTAAAGAAACTGCCCAGGACGCCAATTCCAATTCCCAGACCTAATCCCACCGGAAGAAGCGTCTGATACACTGTTACAACCGGAAGGAAATCCACAATATTATTCAACAGGCTGAACTTCGTCATCACATACGCAACCGCCCGATCATACAGGAAATACAATACTACTAATGGAATTATGGCTCCGACCATCCCGATTACCAAACCCTCTATGACAAAAGGCGCGCGTACAAATCCATCCTTTGCGCCAATATACTTCATAATTGCAATCTCTTCCCGCCTTACCGTAATACCCATCGTAACCGTATTACTAATCAGGAAAATGGAGACTGCCAGAAGAATGCCAATCAGGAAAATGGAAATATATACGATTAGCTTATTCACACTGGTAAGAGTTTTGGCAACTATATCTGATTTATTCACTTTGCGAACACCGTCAAGCTTCTCGGCAAAGGCAACTACATCCTTCTGTTTGGCAACGTCATCCATGTATACTTCATAGTTATCTGAACCATTTAACGGATTATCGTCCTTGAATCCGTCCGCAAGTTCTTTGGCGTCTCCAAAATAATCGTCTTTGAAGGAATCCCAGGCCTCGTCCGCCGACACGAACTTAATCTCCAGAACCCCGTCGCAATTCTCTAACTCCTGTCCTATCTTCTTAATCTGGCTCTGCGTTATACCCTCGTCAAACAGAACGGAAATTGCAACTCCTTCCTCCGCCTTCTTTACGATATATCTAAAATTGGTCACAATGGAAAAGAAAACTCCAAACAAAAATATACATGCCGCCATTGTTGCAATCGAAGCTATGGAGAACATCTTATTCCTGCCTATATTCTTAAATCCCTGTTTCGTAGAATATCCAATCGTACTAATTCTCATTGATATAACCACCCCTTTTTTCGTCGCTTACGATGACCCCTTTTTTCATCGTAATTACACGCTTTTTCATCTCGTTAACAATCTCCTGATTATGCGTAACAACCAATACCGTCGTCCCTCTCTCATTAGCCTCCTCAAGAAGCTTCATAATCTCCCAGGAGTTCGTTGGGTCAAGATTCCCGGTAGGCTCGTCCGCCAGCAAAATTGCAGGTTCGTTCACTATCGCTCTGGCAATTGCCACACGCTGCTGCTCACCGCCGGATAACTCCTTCGGAAAAGACTTATACTTCTGTGCCAGTCCAACCAGAGACAGCGCTGCCGGAACCTTTTTCTTAATGATCCGCGGGGATGTCTCTACAACACGCTGGGCAAAGGCAATATTCTCATAGATATTGCGGTCCTTCAGCAATCGGAAATCCTGAAACACCACTCCGATTCCCCTTCGATACATAGGAATCTTCCGATGTCTTAACTTGCCTAAGTTCTGCCCATTTACAATAATCGTACCTGTCGTGGGCTCCAGTTCTTTCATAATCAGACGAATCAGAGTTGATTTGCCAGACCCGCTGTCGCCTACAATAAATACAAATTCGCCCTGTTTGATCTTCAGATTAATCCCATTCAGAGCAGAAACCCCTTTCGAGTACTCTTTCGTTACTTCTGTTAATTCAATCATACTGTCCTCCTAATTACTTAATACTCCATGGACTCCATATACTTCATATATTTGACTACCATAAGCGCAATCTTAAACGTAATGGCGTCTTCAAATACTCTCAAGTCAAGTCCTGTACTTTTCTGAAGTTTATCCAGTCTGTACACCAGCGTATTCCGGTGAATGTATAACTGTCTGGACGTCTCGGACACATTCAGGCTGTTCTCAAAAAACTTATTAATCGTTGCCAGTGTCTCTTCGTCAAATTCATCCGGAGATTTCCCCTCAAAAATCTCTCGAATAAACATCTTACAGAGTGAAATCGGGAGCTGATAAATCAGCCGTCCAATTCCCAGCGTACTATATGCAATAACATTCTTCTCGCCAAAGAATATCTTACCGACATCAAGAGCAAGCTTCGCTTCCTTATAGGACTTGGAAACTTCCTTAATGTCGTTTACTATCGTGCCATAGGCGATTCGGATGCCTTCCTCCTCTTCCTCGTTCAGAGCCTCCAGAAGCTGTTCCGCCGATTTCTCAAGTTCCGGGTACCCTTCGCCAATTCCAAGTTCTCTCACTATGATGATATTCTTCTCATCCACCGCGGTGACAAAATCCTTCGACTTACCATTCAGTATACTTCGGATATTATCCATCTTGTTACTGTCTTTCTCATGGTCAGTCTCTACAATAAAGATAACACGTCTCGCCTCAGTGTCAATATGTAATTTTTTCGCTCTGTTATAAATATCCACAAGGAGCAGGTTATCCAGAAGCAGATTCTTGATAAAATTATCTTTGTCAAACCTCTCTTTATATGCGATTAATAAATTCTGTATCTGAAATGCCGCAAGCTTGCCTATCATATATACATCTTCGCTTCCGCCGCCTGCCAGCAGGATATATTCTAACTGGTGCTCGTCAAAAATCTTAAAAAACTGATATCCCTGAATCACCTGACTCTCTGCTGGTGAACCGGCAAAAGAGGAAACCGCGTCCTCATAATGTCCCTGTTCGGCAAATGTACTTGCAAGAGGTTTCCCGTCTGTGTCCATCACACACAAATCAATTCTCGTAATCCCCTTCAAACCATCAATTGTATTTTGAAGTATCTGATTAGATATCATATTCCATCTCCTCCACTGATTGCAATATGCATTTTTCACAATATCCCACTTGCCCATTTGCCTGCTTATGCATATCACTAGCTTTTATATTAATATAAATCCACAAAAAAAGAAAGAGGAAATCACACATTTTTGTTAATTTCCTCGCTTTTCCTAACTTTTTTATATGAATTTTTCATCTGTCCCTTCTGGACATTGTACACAAAGCGCTCAGGAGAATCCATCGGTTTTATTCAAAAAAATCCAGAATCCTATCGCCTGTAACGGTTCGCATATTCCGCCCGCCCTGACCTGCAAACAGTAGTATTAACCTTGCGCCCTCATCTCTCTGCGGTTCTTTTCAATCTCCCGTTTAAAGAAAAGCCTGTCAACAAAAGTCGCTATCTTTCCGCCTCTTGATTTGCCCTTATAGATAGACTCCATAAGCTTCCCGGCGCCAAGCCACATCCTTGCATTAATCAGACTGCGGTTCCTGGCAATAAATTCCTCCTGTACCGGAGATGACAGAACCGCAATTACACTGTCAACCTCACCGCCGTTAATCGCATTCACCAGCATATCATCCATCCCGGCGCCCGGCGCTACTTTTGCCGCTCCCACAACCTGAATCCCTCTGTAACGCGAGAAAAGACATGCCGTCAGCCTGTCCACCTCTTCGTCAGTCTCCACCAGAAGATACGCCCGGCTGTGATTCTTATGGAGATACTTCAGATACATCTTGAGATACACCTGCGCTCTCATCTCCTGGATACGCCTGGTATCTGCAATTCCCGCCGCTTCCAGAATCTCCTCCTGCCCAGGAAGCACCAAATCACTCTGCTCAATGGCTTTCCTCAAATCCGGCTTATCCTTAGCCGACATCAGGGTCTCTATGGTAACAAGCTCAACTACATTCGTTGCAGCCGTACTCATGTATTCTACTGACGCCTTCATAGCCTGCTTTGCCGAACAATTGTCTATCTTCACATCCAACACACTAATCGTCTCATTCATTTGAACAATCACCTGCACTATTTTCCAATTTAAGAATTGTAGCAAAACAGGATATTCTTTGCAAGCAATGACACGAATTGTTCATACTAATTAATATTTTTGTTATGATTTATAGTTTCCCGTCTTTTTTTTGTAATCAAACCGCCTATTCTTCCGGTTTCCTTTGAGGACAGGGACTTCCAGCCTTCCTTCAATACCTTGTCTAAAAGTCCCAATTCCTCCGCGATTTCGTATTTCAGTTTCTCCTCTGGTGTGATTAAACGCAAATCAATTGGTTTTTCTTTTTTCTTCGACATAATATCTGCCCCTTCCCGGTTACTGTTCACTTAGCTCACAGTAAGCCTTTCCTTTTCGTTACAGGAAGTATTGACAGATTATCTCCGCTTAATACATGGACGAATCTTCCGGAATGATAATCGCTGCAATAAAATACACCAGAAGACCACTCCCACCTGCCAGACTAAACAGCACCCATGCCAGACGAATAATTGTCGGGTCTACATTAAAATATTCTGCAATTCCTCCGCACACTCCGCAAATCATACGCTGATTTCTTGAACGATACAATCTCTTTGATTCCATATTTCTCTCCTCCATTTTCCTTTATATAATAAAAATAATAAGCCCGATATCTACGCTCTAGAGCGTGTCTAAGATTCTGTAAAATTAACCTGAACGCTCCCTATGCCGCATTCTACCGATAATTCTTTACCGCCGGAAGTTCCCTTCACATGATATTCTTCCTTTTCATCGTCATAATCGTCGTCATAATCATCATAATCGTAATCATCTTCTAACCCGGACCTGCTGACCCCGATTCCAGAAAATGAACGTTCACCAATCTGCACTTCTCCGATTCCACATTCAATATCACAATTATAGTCTGTCTCTTTTCCTGAAAGATTCAGTACAATCTCACCCACTCCGCATTCGATATCCCCCTCTCTTTGAATGGTTCCCGTCGCTGTAATCTGTCCCGCGCCGCACCCCAAATCAACCGTCTGGGCTGTAAAGCTGTCTATCTGAGCCTGCCCGGCTCCTACCGCTAACGTAAATTCCATTGCGTCCGCATCTGCCACATACACTCCTCCCGCCTCATTCTCCAGGTCAAGCTCCCCAAGCTGTCCTTTGGGAAGTAACAGCCAAACAGTAGCATACCCATCAATCCGGTTAATTGCATGAAGCTTCTTTGTGGTAGAAATGTCCAATTCATCCCCTTCCTGTTCACATTTAAACCGAAGTCTCTTATCTACATTCACCGCTTCCACATGGACAGCCTCATCCGGCGAAGCAAGAACCTGAAGCTGAATCCCCGCCGTATCCACATCAATCTTCCTAATCCCGGAATAACTTTCCTGAAATCCCGGCTTTCCGGAGCGTTCTCCATATTCATATTCCCATTCATCGCTTCCGGTTTCCATATACACGTCGCTGGAAGCAAAAAAACTCAAACCCGGAAGAAATCTTAATCTCGCGTCTACTTCATGCACCGCCTCATCAAACGACGTTCCCATCACACGTCCTGCAATGCCGAAAACAGCGCCAAGACAAAATACGCTTCCGCAGATAATCCAAAACACTTTCCATCCTCTTTTCATCTATACCACCGCCCTTTTCTTTTCAAATGGTTTCCTGCAGAGATTTACCATAAACCGGAAGAGTCCCGGAATCACAATCATACACAAACGGACAGCCGCTACGGATGCAATTGTCCCAACTACTCCCAGCATCATACCAGCTCCCATCACAGCCATAGCCGCCGCCGGATTCACCGCTATAATAAACACTCCTTTTATAAAAAGCACAAGTCCAGACAACGCAAGTGCAAAAGCAACAGCCGCAAGCGCGATAAAAATGGCAAATCCTGCAATGCCGAAAGCAAACACGAGGCATACAAATACTATCGCCAATGGAATCAGCACAGGCGCCGCCACCAGTATAATCAGAATAATCAGAACTGCCTTCAGACCGCTGCTGGTCCATGGCCTGCGCGCCGGAGACTGGCCGCCCTCCTGTCCGGAATATGGGCCTCTCTCATTCTGTCCTGCATCATACTGATAATGACTTCCTGTCTGACCTCCCATATAAGGTCCGCTCTTCTCTCCGCGGTTCTGACCGCCTCTATAGGAAGAGCCGCCTCTTTCTTCCCGGCCATCCGTATAAGAACCGCCTGAATACCGGTTCTCTGTATCCTGTCTTCCTGTTTCCTGATACGTAACAGGCACTTCTTTCTTCTCGAATCGGGGATTGGTATACCCGGTTTCCCGAAATTCTCCGGACTCCTCCGTCCGTCTTCCCAGTCCCGCCTTCATCTCGGCCGCCACCTTTTCCGGACTTCCAAGCTCTTCTATTACTTTCTCTTCGTTCTCTTCCCCGGCGTCATCAAAATAATCATTGTAATACTGCATAGTCGCAACCCGTTCTTCTGCCGGTACGTCCTGAAGAAGCGCTGCCAGCCTCCTCATATACTCAATGCGATTCATCAAATAGCCCCTCCCTCAAATATAGAATTAATCTTCGCACAATATGATTTCCATTCTGACTGATATAGATTCAACTGTATCAGTCCTTTCGCCGTCACCTTATAATATCTGCGATTCCTTCCGTCAAACTGCCGGTCGTAGACCTCTAAGCATTCATCCTTCTGAAGTCTTCTGAGAACCGGATACAGGGTTGACTCTGACACATCAATCGCTCTCTTTACATCCTGGGTGATCTTATAACCATAAGTGCCTTCATCCTCCTGCGACACAACCGCAAGTACAATTGCGTCCAGAAGCGCTGCTCCGGTGTTAAATACCATAATCTCACTCCTTTATCTTTCCTATATTATTTTAATATTTATATTGTTTGATTTTCTATATTATATCTCGTATAATATATATTGTCAATATAATATTATATCTTTTTATCAAACAAAAAATAACTGTTTACCAGATGCTCCGTAAACAGTTACCAACAAAAAATGTACAGATTCCTGGAGCTGCGGCTGTGGTTCACGCGGCCGCAGCTCCCAGAACCTATACATATAACTAATCTGTCCAGCTAATCTCTTCCCGGAGGGTAAACGAATAAATAATCTTCTCCCGGACTCTCTTTCCGGTTATCTGTTCCAGCGCCCTTGCGTAATAATCCAGCTGGGCCCGGTATTTTCTGGACAACTCCTCCCCCGTACGCACCCGGTCGGTCTTATAATCAAGCACAACCAGTCCTTCCGGCTCCTCAAAATACACGTCGATGATTCCCTGAATCAGAACCATCTCCCGCCGCTCTTCCTTCATATCCGGGTATACGTCTTCCATAGGTATCCCCAGTACAAATGGCTGCTCTTTCCACAGCAGACCTTTTCCGGCCGCACGCCTCATTCGTTCTCCTGACTTGGAAGTTGCAAATCCCAGAATATCCGCATCCTTCACACAAGCCGCCATCTCCGGCGATATCCTCCCTTCTTTCTCCATTTCAGAAATGGCTGTCTTTATCTGCTCCCCATCATAAGACCGCGTAAAGTCAAGCAATTCCATTACCCGGTGATAAGCGCTTCCTCTGGACGCTCCCGCAAGCCCTTCCTCTTCCTGCAGGAACTTCGGAATTAATGGAATCACTGTTTCTTCTTCATACAGGAGTTCTCCGGCTTCCTCGCCCAGATAAGCTCTTTTCTTCAACTCGGAAACCGTATATTTCAGCTTCTTTCCGTCCAGCTCCTCATAAGGATACGTA